>DASYKU010000154.1 GCA_035995165.1 Mycobacteriales bacterium | reverse complement strand
TCGTCGACCAGGACCTTCTGGTTGATGCAGGTGCCCTGGTTGGAGCGGCGGAACTTGTGCAGCCGGTAGGTCTGGCGGGTGCCGTCGTCGGCCATGACCGTGCAGTAGTCGGCGGAGAGGTCCTCCACCACGCCGGCCTTCTCCGCGATGATCACGTCACCGGCGTCGACCGCGGCCCGCAGCTCCATCCCGGTGCCGACCAGCGGCGCCTCGGAACGCAGCAGCGGCACGGACTGCCGCTGCATGTTCGCGCCCATGAGCGCGCGGTTCGCGTCGTCGTGCTCGAGGAACGGGATCATCGCGGTCGCGACCGACACCATCTGCCGCGGCGAGACGTCCATGTACTCGATCTCGGACGGCGGGATGTAGTCGACCTCGCCGTCCTTGCGGCGGACCAGCACCCGCGTCTCGGTCAGGTTGCCCCGGGCGTCGAGCACCGCGTTCGCCTGCGCGATGACGAACCGGTCCTCCTCGTCGGCGGTCAGGTAGTCGATCTCGTCGGTCACCCGGCCGTCGGTCACCCGGCGGTACGGCGTCTCGACGAAGCCGAACGCGTTGATCCGCCCGTACGACGCGAGCGAGCCGATCAGGCCGATGTTCGGACCCTCGGGGGTCTCGATCGGGCACATCCGGCCGTAGTGGCTGGGGTGCACGTCGCGGACCTCGAAGCCGGCCCGCTCCCGGGACAGACCACCCGGACCCAGCGCGGACAGCCGGCGCTTGTGCGTCAGCCCGGCCAGCGGGTTGGTCTGGTCCATGAACTGCGAGAGCTGGCTGGTGCCGAAGAACTCCTTGATGGAGGCGACGACCGGCCGGATGTTGATCAGCGTCTGCGGCGTGATCGCCTCGACGTCCTGGGTCGTCATCCGCTCGCGGACGACGCGCTCCATGCGGGACAGGCCGACCCGGATCTGGTTCTGGATCAGCTCGCCGACCGTGCGCAGTCGCCGGTTGCCGAAGTGGTCGATGTCGTCGACACCGACGTCCTCGGCCCCCGCGTGCAGCTTCACCACGTACTCGATCGTGGCGACGATGTCGTCCTCGGTCAGCACGCCCTGGTTGACCGGCAGGCCGACGCCCAGCTTCTTGTTGACCTTGTAGCGGCCGACCTTGGCCAGGTCGTACCGCTTCTGGTTGAAGAAGAGGTTGTCCAGCAGGGTCTGGGCCGACTCGCGCGTGGGCGGCTCGCCCGGGCGCAGCTTGCGGTAGATGTCGAGCAGCGCCTCGTCCTGGGTCTGGATGTGGTCCTTCTCCAGGGTGGCCAGCAGCGTCTCGGACCACTCGAACCGCTCGCGGATGCGATCCGCGTTCCAGCCGAGGGCCTTGAGCAGCACGGTGACCGGCTGCCGGCGCTTGCGGTCGATCCGGACGCCGACGGTGTCGCGCTTGTCGACGTCGAACTCCAGCCAGGCACCCCGGCTGGGGATGACCTTGCAGCTGTAGACGTCCTTGTCGGAGGTCTTGTCGAGGTTGCGGTCGAAGTACACACCCGGCGAGCGCACCAGCTGGGAGACGACGACGCGCTCGGTGCCGTTGATGATGAAGGTGCCCTTGACGGTCATCATCGGGAAGTCACCCATGAAGACCGTCTGGCTCTTGATCTCGCCGGTGGTGTTGTTGATGAACTCCGCCGTGACGAACAGCGGAGCCGCGTACGTCATGTCCTTGTCCTTGCACTCCTCCTCGGAGGCCTTCACATCCTCGAATCGAGGATTGGAGAAGGACAGCGACATCGAGCCGGAGAAGTCCTCGATCGGCGAGATCTCGCCGAGAATCTCATCCAGGCCCGAACGCGGGTCCGTCTCGTCTGCCACCCGGGCGCGCCACTTGTCGTTGCCGACCAGCCAGTCGAAGGAGTCGGTCTGCAGGGCGAGCAGATTGGGAACCTCGAGAGGCTCCCGGATCTTGGCGAAGGAGATCCGGTTCGGAGAGCCGGGGATCCTCTTGCGCTCGGGGAGGGTGGTCGTGCCAGTGTCAGAGCGAGAGACTGCCAAGATGCGTCCTTCCAAGGACAGGCGCCGTCAGTGCGCGCGCAGCCTCGGACGTCCTGGACTCGGCCCGGGCAGGAGCCCTGAAGTCGAGTGGAACGTCAGAGGGCAGCGCAAACTAGCAGTGTAGGCTAAACGCACACTGCTGTCGAGGCCGCCGCCCTTCTCTTGACGTCCACTTCGTGCGTCAGCCTGACTCGCCGGGCGCGAGACGTCAAGAGCGTGCCGTGCGGCGTGTCCCGCGGGCTTCCGGCCGACCCCGCACGAGGGACCATAAGCCCAGCTCAGCGAGGTAGTTACCGACCGCTACCGGGCCCGTTTTCCCGGCTTCGCCCGGGCGTTGCGGCCCGTTTCGCCGGTTCGGTACGCGGTGTGCCCGCCCGGTGACGGGATCTTGGCCCCGGTCCCGAGCCACCCGACCGGGTGACCGGCTGGGCGGGCAGTCGGGGAGCGTGGGTCGGGCCACGCCCCCGACCGCCCGGCTCGGGCGGCGGGGCCGGGCCGTCCCTCACGGCCCGGATCCCGCGGCAGGGGGAGGCCGGTGCCCGCACCGCGCCACCCCGTCGGCGCGGTAGGGGCACCGGGCCACCACCCCCGCGTCCCCGTCGACGACGGCGTCCGAGAGTGGTTACGGAGCGGGACAGAAAACCTTTCGGACGGTCGCCGGGCACACGACTGCCCCGCCCGGCGGACCGGACGGGGCAGTCGTGGTGGACCAGCTGGACTACTTGAGCGTGACGGTCGCGCCCGCGCCCTCGAGCTGAGCCTTCGCCTTCTCGGCGGTCTCCTTGTTGGCCTTCTCGACCACCGGCTTCGGCGCACCGTCGACCAGGTCCTTGGCCTCCTTCAGGCCCAGGCTGGTCAGCGCGCGCACCTCCTTGATGACCTGGATCTTCTTCTCACCCGCGGCCTCGAGGATGACGTCGAACTCCTCCTGCTCCTCGACCACCGGAGCGTCGGCGGTCGCGCCGCCGCCACCGACCGGGCCGGCCATGACCGGGGCGGCCGCGGTGACGCCGAAGGTCTCCTCGAACTGCGACACGAACTCGGACAGCTCGAGCAGCGTCATCTCCTTGAACGCGTCGAGCAGGTCGTCAGTGCTCATCTTCGCCATGTCGGCGGGTCCTCTCTCTACTTACTCGGTCGCCGAGACGGCGGTGTCGGGGGCGGGTGCCTCGGTCTCGTCGGCACCCTTCTTCTCCTGCAGGGCGGCGGCGAGCCGCGCGACCTGCGACAGCGGGGCCTGGAACAGGGCGGCCGCCTTGGACAGCGAGCCGTTCATGGCGCCGGCCAGCTTGGCCAGCAGCACCTCGCGCGGCTCGACGTCGGCCAGCTGCCGCACCTCGGCCGGGGTGAGCGACTTGCCGTCGAGCACACCGCCCTTGATGACGAGCAGCGGGTTCGTGCGCGAGAAGTCGCGCAGGCCCTTGGCCGCCTCGACCGGGTCACCCTTGATGAAGGCGATCGCGGTCGGGCCGGTGAGCAGCTCGTCCGTGACCGGGAACCCGGCCTCGGCCGCGGCCCGCTTGGTCAGCGTGTTCTTCACGACCGCGTACGTCGTGTCACTGCCGAGCGAGCGGCGCAGCTGCGTCATCTGCGCCATCGTGAGCCCGCGGTATTCGGTGAGCACCGCCGCCGACGAGTCCTGGAACCGCTCGGTGATCTCTGCGACCGCCGCGGTCTTCTCCTGGTTCGCCACGTGCCTCCTCTCTCGTACTCGGGCCGGTATCCGGGCCCTTGTCACGAGAGACGCCCCGGCGCAGGGCGCACGGGGCGGGACGCGGCGCGAGCCGCGGCGACACCGTCCATCCTGCGCGGGTCGCCCGTCTCGCGACGGGGCCTTCGGCTGGCGAGCCAGCGGCCGGCGGTCATCGGTAGGAACTTCGGACACGACTGTACCTTGTCTCGCACCATGCCTCGCCCGCGGTGCATCGCCGCCGGACCGGCGCAGGTCAAGCGGGTGGGCGGAGGGATCCGTTCGGGTCGATGCGCACCGCGGTGCGGCCGAAGTCCTCGCGGGACAGGCGGGCGACGAGGGCGATCGCGGTGCGGGCCGGGTCGGTCTCGGCGTACCCGGGTGGGACCTGGTGGGTGGCGTGCAGGACGCCGCCGGCCCAGCTGCCGTCGGCCCGGATCGTGAGCTGCAGGATCGCGGTGGTGGCGGTGACGCCGGCCGTGGACAGCGCGCGGTAGCCGACCAGGTTGCCGGCCGAGTACGCGACCGGGCGGCCGCCGACCACCTCGGCCCCGCGGACCACGTGCGGCCCGGCGCCGAGGACCGCGTCCGCCCCGGCCGCGACCGCGATCCGGGCGAACGCCCGCAGGTCGCCGCGGTCCTCGCCGAACGCGGTCTCCCGGCCGGTCGGCACGTGCAGCGCGCCGGAGCCCTCGGCCCCGCCGTGGAAGACCACCACGACGATGTCGGCCTGCGCCGCGGCCCGGGCCACGAGCGCCCGTTCCGCGGCGGGGTCGTTCAGCGGGGCGGCCCACCCGTACGGGGCGAAGCCGACGACGGCCACCCGGACGCCGCGTACGGTCCGGACCGCGACCTCGGCCGGGCCGCCGGTGGTCGCCATCCCGGCCGCCCGCACCACCTGCCGGGTCTGCGCCAGCCCGGCCTCGCCGTGGTCGTGGGCGTGGTTGTTGGCCAGGCTGAGCACGTCGTAGCCGGCCCGGGCGAACAGCGACGCGTACGCCGGCGGGGCCCGGAAGGCGACGCAGTCGGTCCGGCCGGGCCGGCACTTCGAGTCGCCGGCGTGGTCGGTCAGCGTGCCCTCGAGGTTGCCGATCATGACGTCCGGCGCGCGGGTCAGCGGGGTCACGCCGGCCAGCAGCCGGGCCGGATCGGGCGGCAGGCCGGAGTCGACGCTGGCCGGGACGGCGTCGCCGGACCAGCCGATCGTCACCGCCGTCTGCTCCGACGGCACGGCCGTCCGCGACGGCGCGGCGGACTGCGAGGGCGCGGCAGTCGAGGGCGGGGCCGTGGTGGTCGGGACCGGGCTCGGCGCCGCCGCCGACCCGCCGGAACACCCGGCCGCGAACAGCACGATCGCGACCCAGGCCGGACCACCCCCGCGGCGTCTCACCCCCGCGAGCCTAGAGCCCGGTCCAGACCCGGGAACGGACGGCACCTCCGGTCCGCCGGGACGAGTACGGCAGCCCCGATCCCGGGACCGGGAACGGGAGCTACAGCTCCCGGTCCCGTGGGGACCGGGAACGACAGCGCCCCCGGTCCGTCGGGACCGGGGGCGCTGGGTGCGCTGGGTGCGCTGCTGACTAGCCGGCCTGCTCCTCGACGAGCAGGTTGCGGATCGCGTTCGGGTCGACCGGGATGCCCGGGCCCATGGTGGTGGCGAAGGTGACCTTCCGCAGGTACTTGCCCTTGGACGCGGACGGCTTGGCCCGCTGGACCTCGTCGAGGGCGGCGGCGTAGTTCTCCACCAGCTTCTCGACCGGGAAGCTCGCCTTGCCGATCACCAGGTGCAGGTTGGACTGCTTGTCCACCTTGAACGTGATCTTGCCGCCCTTGATGTCGGCGATGGCCTTGGCCACGTCCATCGTGACGGTGCCGGTCTTCGGGTTCGGCATCAGGCCGCGGGGGCCGAGGATGCGCGCGATCCGGCCGACCTTGGACATCTGGTCCGGCGTGGCGATGGCCGCGTCGAAGTCCAGGAAGCCCTCCTGCACCCGCGCGATGAGGTCCTCCGCGCCGACCACGTCCGCGCCGGCGGCCTCGGCCTCGGCGGCCTTCGGACCGGACGCGAAGACGATCACCCGGGCGGTCTTGCCGGTGCCGTGCGGCAGGTTGACCGTGCCGCGGACCATCTGGTCGGCCTTGCGGGGGTCGACGCCCAGCCGCATCGCGACCTCGACGGTCGCGTCGTACTTGGTGGTCGAGGTCTCCCGGGCCAGCCGGGCCGCCTCGAGCGGGGCGTAGAGCTTGGTCTTGTCGACCTGCTCCGCCGCCTTCGTGTATGCCTTGCCGTGCTTCACGTGCGCTCTCTTCCTGTGGTCAGAGCGAGCCGGCCGTGCCGGCCCTCCCACGTACTGCTGTCTGCCCGTACAACGTTCAGTCGTTGACGGTGATGCCCATCGACCGGGCGGTGCCGGCGATGATCCGCTCGGCGTGGTCCAGGTCGTTGGCGTTGAGGTCGGGCAGCTTCGTCTGCGCGATCTCGCGGACCTGGGCCCGGCTGACCGAGGCGACCTTGGTCTTGTGCGGCTCGCCCGAGCCCTTCTCCACCCCGGCCGCCGCGAGCAGCAGGCGCGCCGCCGGCGGGGTCTTGGTGACGAAGGTGAACGAGCGGTCCTCGTACACGGAGATCTCGACCGGGACGACCTGGCCGCGCTGCGACTCGGTCGCCGCGTTGTACTGCTTGCAGAACTCCATGATGTTCACGCCGTGCTGGCCCAGCGCGGGGCCGACCGGCGGCGCCGGCGTCGCGACACCGGCCTTGATCTGCAGCTTGATGACTGCAGTGAGCTTCCTCTTCGGGGGCACGTAGTTCTCTCTTCTAGATCTTGGAAACCTGGCTGAAGGACAGCTCGACGGGCGTCTCCCGCCCGAAGATCGAGACCAGCACCTTGACCTTCTGCGCGTCGGCACTGATCTCGCTGATCGTTGCGGGGAGGGTGGCGAACGGGCCGTCCATGACGGTGACCGACTCGCCCACCTCGAAGTCGACGACCCGGATCTGCGGCCGGGCCTCCTTCTTCTCGGTGGCCGGCACGAGGATCTTGACGACCTCGTCCACCGTCAGCGGCGACGGCCGCGAGGTGGCGCCGACGAAGCCGGTGACGCCGGGGGTGTTGCGCACCGCGCCCCAGGACTCGTCGTTGAGGTCCATCCGCACCAGGATGTAGCCCGGGAAGACCTTGCGCAGGATCTGCTGGCGCTTGCCGTTCTTGACCTCGGTGACCTCTTCGGTCGGCACCTCGACCTGGAAGATGTAGTCCTCCATGTCGAGGGAGGCGATGCGGCTCTCCAGGTTGGTCTTCACCTTGTTCTCGTAGCCCGCGTACGAGTGGACGACGTACCAGTCGCCGATCGAGGTGCGCAGCGCACGCCGCAGCTCCTCGGCCGGGTCCTCGTCCTCTTCCTCGACCCCGGCGGTCGCGCCGTCAGCGGCCTCGTCGACCACCGGCTCGGCGGTCAGGGCGCCGTCGGCGGGCTCGGCGTCGAGCGGAATCTCGTCTCCCGTGGCGTCGGTCGCCGCGGGGTCGCCGGCGTCGATGTCCGCAGCGGGCAGGGCCGCCTCGGGATCCTCGAGCCGATCGTCCTCCGCGGGGAGGCCGGTCTCGTCCAACTGGGACACGCGGTAACTCACTTTCCGTTCGGGCAGGCCCACGTCGGGGCCGGGTCAACTGCTGCGGGTGACGCCGGGGCGTCAGCCGAACACGTACGTGACGAGCTTGCCGAAGCCGATGTCCAGACCCGTCACCAGCGCACACATGACCGAGACGAACACGATCACGACCGCGGTGTAGGTCACCAGCTCCTTGCGCGTCGGCCAGATGACCTTGGCGAGCTCGGCGACCACCTCACGGAAGAACCGGGACAGCCGAGCGACCGGGCCGCCACGGCGCGTGGTCGTCCGCGACGATCTCGGCGGCCTGGCGTCGGAGGCGTCCGTCCGGGTGGAGCTGCTCACGAGGGTCTCCTCGGTCGACGTACGTGCTGACCGGCGGCGCGGGTGGCACCACCGAGCGCAGGGGCGACAGGACTTGAACCTGCAACAACCGGTTTTGGAGACCGGGACTCTTCCAATTGAGCTACGCCCCTCCGGACGACCGCTCCTGCCCATGCTGGCGCAGGGGCCTGTCACCCCAGGTCGGCGAGTCTACGCGTTGTTCCGCCCGGGCTCAAAGTCGCGGGGGACGGGCGGGCCGCTGACCACGTTCTGCGATTATGACTACATGGGAGCACGGGTTTCGGACCGTATCGGGGCCATCACGGAGTCGGCGACGCTGGCCGTGGATGCCAAGGCCAAGGCACTGAAGGCGGCGGGCCGCCCGGTCATCGGTTTCGGCGCCGGTGAGCCGGACTTCCCGACGCCGGCTGCCATCGTCGAGGCCGCGGCCGCGGCCTGCCGGGATCCGCGGAACCACCGCTACACACCCACGGCCGGCCTGCCCGAGCTGCGCGAGGCGGTCGCGGCCAAGACCGCGCGCGACTCCGGCTTCGAGGTCCCGGCCGCCCGGGTGCTCATCACCAACGGGGGCAAGCAGGCCGTCTACCAGACCTTCGCCACGCTGCTGGACCCGGGCGACGAGGTCCTGCTGCCCGCGCCGTACTGGACGACGTACCCGGAGGCGATCAGGCTGGCCGGCGGGGTGGCCGTGCCGGTGCCGGCCGACGAGACCACGGACTACCAGGTCACCGTCGAGCAGCTGGAGCGGGCCCGGACCCCGCGGACGAAGGTGCTGCTGTTCTGCTCGCCGTCCAACCCGACCGGCTCGGTGAGCTCGCCGGCGCTGGTCGAGGCGATCGGCCGCTGGGCCGTCGAGCACGGCGTCTGGGTCGTCACCGACGAGATCTACGAGCACCTGACGTACGGGGACGCGCAGCACGTCTCGATGCCGACCGTGGTGCCCGAGCTGGCCGACCGGTGCGTGGTGCTCAACGGGGTGGCCAAGACGTACGCGATGACCGGCTGGCGGGTCGGCTGGATGATCGGCCCGGCCGACGTGATCAAGGCCGCGGCCAACCTGCAGTCCCACCTGACCAGCAACGTCGCCAACGTCTCGCAGCGGGCGGCGCTGGCCGCGGTCAGCGGCGACCTCACCGCCGTGCACGAGATGCGGGCGGCCTTCGACCGGCGCCGGGAGACGATCGTGCGGATGCTGCGCGAGGTGCCCGGGGTCGAGTGCCCGGAGCCGCTGGGTGCGTTCTACGCGTACCCGTCGGTGCGCGGGCTGCTGGACCGGGAGCTGCGCGGCCGGACCCCGCGGACCAGCGCCGAGCTGGCCGACCTGATCCTGGACGAGGCCGAGGTCGCGGTGGTGCCGGGCGAGGCCTTCGGCGCCCCGGGCTACTTCCGGATGTCGTACGCGCTGGGCGACGACGACCTGGCCGAGGGCGTGACCCGGATCCAGAAGCTGGCCGCCGAGGCCCGCTAGGGCAGGGCGCCGGCGGCGCGCAGCACCTTCAGCGACGCCGGCAGCCCCGCCAGCGCCGTGGCCAGGTCGCCCGGCTCGGCGATCCGCCAGGCGTTGGCGTTGACGTAGCAGCGCAGGGCGGCGTCGAACTTCGCCGCCGGGCCGGCCGTGCGGGCGGCGAGCAGGGCCGCGCCGCCCTTCCCGTACGTCGTCGAGTAGTAGCTGGCCTCGTCCGAGCCGTAGTGGGTGGTCGAGTCGCCGACCCGGCCCGGCAGCCGCAGGCCGCCCTGGGAGCCGCCGCCGCCCGGGCCGTCGATCTCGGCCTCGGCGAAGGTCGCGAACGCCTCGTCCAGCCAGGGATCGCGGGCCTGGGAGTTGCCGACCATCGCGTAGAACCACTGGTGCGCGAGCTCGTGCACGGCGACCGTACGGCTGTCGTCGAGCATGAGGATCGAGCCCGGGTACTCGATGCCGCCGCCACCGATCGGCAGCCGGGCCAGGTTGATCACCGGGAACGGCGGCGGCCCGAACCGGTCCGACAGCTCCCGGACGCCGCGCTCGGCCTCGTTCAGCAGCGCCGCCGGGCTGGTCGCGGGCGGGGTCCCGACCAGCACGGTCGTGCCGCCGACGGTCCCCTTCGCGGTCCGGAACGGGCCGACCGCGACGCTGACGTCCCGGGCCCGGTCGGCCACCGCGTGCCAGCGCCGGCGGCCGTTCCCCGCGTCGGCCGGGTCGTCCTGGGTGCCGCTGGACAGCACCGTGTACTTCGCGGGCGCGGTCACGGTCAGGTCGACGTTCGCGGCCTCGCTGGTGGCGCTCTCGGCCGTGAACTCCAGCATCGGCTCCTCGTGCCAGCCGACGCCGCGCTCCCAGGCCAGCAGCGGCGCGCCGCTGCCCCACCAGGCGTAGTCGGTGACCCGGCCGAACCGGTCGAACGCGCCGTCCCCGAGGGTGAGCGTGAACTCGAGGTGCGCGGTGGTCCGCCGGCCGGCCGGCACCTCACCGGACAGCGGCAGGATCAGCAGGCCGCCCTGGGTGCCGGCGGTGACACCGGCCCGCTCGAACCGGAACGGCGCGCCGCCCGGGGTCGCGGTCGCCGCGGTGACCTGGATCCTGTTGCCCTGCCGGACCGACGGGTCGGTGTTCGGGGTGAGCCGGAAGACCAGCTCGCGGACCGGCAGGTCCGGGGTGAACGTGACGTCCTCGCGGCCGGTCACCGTGCGCAGGTCGTCGGCCAGGTCGAAGTTCAGGGTGATCTTCGGCCGGTCCGGGTCCGGGGCCGCGTACGAGCTCGGGCAGGAGTCGGCGGCGCTCCCCGAGGACGGGGCCGGGGCGCTGGAGCGGGCGTCGATGAACGCACCGGAGGAACCCGTGCAGCCGGCCGCGAGCGCGGCGGCGACGGCCAGCACGGCACCGCGGCGGCGCAGGAGAGCAGGGTTCATCGCCCGGCGAACGAGCCGACCGGGCGAAAGGTTTCCCGGCTCAGCCGAGCCGGACGATCGCCCGGGCCCGGGCCAGCACGGTCTGTCCCCCCGAGCGCGCGGACAGCTCGACCTGGACCCGCTTGTCGGCCAGCTTCTCGCTGACCTTGCCGGTGACCTCGATGGTCGCGCCGGACCCGTCGTCGGGCACCACGACCGGGCGGGTGAAGCGGACGCCGTAGTCCTCGACCGCGCCCGGGTCGCCGACCCAGTCGGTCACCACCCGGACCACCTCGGCCATCGTGAACATGCCGTGCGCGATGACGTTGGGCAGCCCGACCGAGGTCGCGAAGCGCTCGTTCCAGTGGATCGGGTTGAAGTCGCCGGACGCTCCCGCGTACCGCACCAGATCCACGCGCTGGACCGGGAAGCTCTGGGCCGGCAGCTCGGTGCCGACCTCGACGTCGTCGTAGCGGACCATGTCAGCCTCCCGCGGTGCCGCGCGCGACCAGCGTCGAGTACGCCGTGAACACCGGCTCGCCGTCCTCGGTCAGGACGTCGCCGCGAGTGGTGATCATGTCGTTGCCGGCCGCGGCCCGGATGTTCTCCACGGTGACCGTGACGGTCAGCCGGTCGCCGGCCACGATCGGGCGGGTGCTGACGAAACGCTGCTCGCCGTGCACCACCCGGCTGTAGTCCAGGCCGAGGTCGGGGTCGGTGATGACCTGCCGGCCGGCCTCCATGGACAGCACGATGCCGAACGTCGGCGGCCCGATCACGTCCGGGTGGCCCAGCGCGCGGGCCGCGTCCGGGTCCCGGTACGCCGGGTTGGCGTCACCGACCGCGTCGGCGAACTCGCGGATCTTCTCCCGGCCCACCTCGTACACCGGGGTGGGCGGGTAGACGCGGCCGATGAACGACTGGTCGAGAGCCACGGGCGGACTACCGGGTCTCGCGGTGCACCGTGTGCTTGTTGTCGTGCGGGCAGAACTTCTTGATCTCCAGGCGGTCCGGGTCGTTGCGCCGGTTCTTCCTGGTGATGTAGTTGCGGCGCTTGCACTCCTGGCAGGCCAGCGTGATCTTCGGGCGGACGTCGGTGGCGGCCACGGGGGTGCCTCTCTCGGTGTTGCCGGGTATCCGGTCGGGTCGGTAGCGGGGGCGGGACTTGAACCCGCGACACAACGATTATGAGCCGTTTGCTCTGCCAGACTGAGCTACCCCGCCCCGCGGCAGCGGTCGGCCACCACGCAGAGCCCCCTTACGGAATCGAACCGTAGACCTTCTCCTTACCATGGAGACGCTCTGCCGACTGAGCTAAGGGGGCGAGCGGAGAAGAGGTTACACGGCCACGGGAGCCGACCGGAAACCGGTAGCGACCGGGAGCGAACAAGGGCAGCACGGGCTCAGCCGGTGAGCAGCTGCAGCCGCCGGCCCTTGACCCCGGGTTGCCCCGGCCGGATGGCCGTCCGCGCGGACAGCCAGGCGTCCAGCCGGTCCGGGTCCAGCGCCCGGCTGACCAGATAGCCCTGGATCACGTCGCAGTCGTTGCCGGCCAGCAGGTCGCGGGCCAGCTCGTCCTCGACGCCCTCGGCCACCACCCGCAGGCCCAGGCTGTGGCCCAGCTCGATGATCGCCCGGACGATCGCCAGGTCACCGAGGTCGGTGCCCATCGTGAAGACGAACTCCTTGTCGATCTTCACCTCGTCCACCGGCAGCCGGCGCAGCTGGGACAGCGAGCTGTAGCCGGTGCCGAAGTCGTCGATCGACAGGCCCGTGCCGAGCTCGTGCAGCCGGTGCAGGACCGGCTTCATCTTCTCCGGCTCGGTCATCACGCTGGACTCGGTGAGCTCGAAGGACAGCAGCTCCGGCGGCACCTCGTACTCGCGCAGCATGCCGGCGACCCGGTCCGGGAAGTCGGCGTCGGCCAGCGTGCGGGCAGACAGGTTGACCGCGACCGGGATGCGCAGGTCGCGGTCCAGCCACTGCCGGCACTGGGCCAGCGAGGCCCGCAGCACGTGGTCGGTGAGCACCCCGATCAGCCCGGTCACCTCGGCCAGCGGGACGAACCGGTCCGGCGCAACCTCGCCGTACTCCGGGTGCAGCCAGCGGACCAGCGACTCGACCCCGACCAGCTCGCGGGAGCGCAGGTTGACCTTGGGCTGGTAGCGGACCACGACCTGGCCGGCCGCCAGCGCCGCCCGGAGCTCCGTGACCAGGCGGAGCCGCTGCAGGGTCTCCTGCTCCATCGAGCGGTCGTACATGCTGATCAGCCGGCCGACGTTCTTGGCGTTGGACAGCGCCACGTCGACCCGGCGCATCAGGGTCGGGCTGTCGTCGCCGTGGTCGGGCGCGAGCGCGACGCCGACCGTGGCGGCCGCGTCGATGGTCAGCCCGGCCAGCGGGTACGACGTGGAGACCGCCTCGCGCAGGGTCGCGGCGAGGTCGGCGGCCGCCCCGGCGCCGGACACCCGGCAGGCGACCGCGAACTCGTCCGCGCCGACCCGGGCCACCATCGCGCCGGCCGGCGAGGTCCGCAGCAGCCGCTGGCCGACCAGGACCAGCAGCTCGTCGCCCCAGGTGTGCCCGAGCGAGTCGTTGACCTCCTTGAAGCGGTCCAGGTCGAGCTGGACCAGGGCCACGACGCCGTCGCCGCCCTCGTCGATGGCCGCCTCCAGGTGCTGCCCCAACCGGGCCCGCGTCGGCAGCCCGGTGAGCAGGTCGTGGTACGCCGCGTGCCGCAGCCGGGCGACCAGGTCCTGGTTCTCGATCGCGGCGGTCAGCCGGGTCGCCAGGCTGTCGGCCACCTGGACGTCCTCGGCGGTGTAGCGGGACAGCGAGTTCTGCCGGTCCGAGAACTCGAGGTGCCCGAGCGCGTTCGGGCCGGAGCGCAGTGGCACCAGCACGATCTCCCGGGCGCCGCGGGCGGCCAGCGCGGCCTCCGACTTGCGGCCGGTCAGCAGCACGCCCGAGCGCGAGTTGCGGGCCCGGGCCGCGATCGGGTCCTCCGGGTCCAGGTCCGGCGGGGTGGAGACGTGGCCGTCGCCGTCGACGCTGAGCGACAGCGGGTTCTCGCCGAACAGCCGCAGCGTCAGCCGGCTGGCGTTGAGCACGTCCCGGGCCTCGTTGAGGGCCGAGCCCAGCGGCGCGTCGGCCGAGCGGGTCAGCTCCAGCAACCGGCTGAACCCGTACACCCGGCGGAGGTTGGCGTGCTGCCGGAAGGATCGTGAGTACGTCCGGTAGGCCAGCAGCAGGACCGCGCAGAGCACCACCAGGACGATCCCGCCCCAGGCGTTCACGTCCAGCACCATGAGGATGACCAGGCCGACGGCGCCGTTCAGCGTGACGAGGAGCGACTGCAGCAGCGCCGCCATGCCGACCCTCGCCAGCGACTGCGGCCCGTCGGTCAGCGAGATGACCGCCTGCATGGCGCCGACGGTGAGCGAGGTGACGGCCGCGAGCGCCGCCAGCACGGCCAGCCAGGACAGCGGGTGCGAGATGGCGTGGCTCCGGAACGCGTAGAAGACCACGGCGGCGACCACGACCTCGGCCGAGAACAGGGCCAGGTTGAAGATCGCCTTGACCGCGGCCCGATGCTGCAGGAGCGAGACCACCACCGCGGCCAGCAGCCGTACCACCAGCAGCGTCAGCGGGTCGACCAGGAACAGGCCGAGGACGAGCGGGATCTCCGACAGCGAGACCGAGTTGTTCTGCCGCCGGAACTCGATGTGGATGTGGCTGCCCTCAGCCAGCAGGAACGCGGCGAACAGCGCGACCGGCGTCCAGGCCGGGGACGGCTGCGGATGGTGGACGCCGAACAGATCGGCGGCGAACCAGCCGGCCGCGGCTCCGACAGCCAGGATGGCGGTCAGGACGCGCGGTCCGATCCTCGACCGGACGGCGTCCCACCGTCTGGTTCGAAGTGCGGGCAGCGCCATGGTCACTCCGCAGCTGGGCGACGACGCGCTCAGGATGCCACGGCGAACCGGTGGCGCGAAGGAATCCAGGTGCCGGAGATAGCCCAGGCGCAGGCCTGAGGTAACTCAGGTCCAGCTGCCGCCATCGGTGAAGGTCCAGCTGCCGCCATCGGCGAACGTCCAGCTGCCACCGTCGGCGAACGTCCAGCTGCCACCGTCGAGGGTCCGAGCAGACATGAGGGGCTCCTTCCGTCGTCGCTGGGAGCGGCCGAACTTCTCGACCCGTCTCCGGTCCCGGCGAACGACTACAACTCCAGAGAGTAGGCACTTTAGGCCCAGGAAGGGAATTATGACGCCGGTTCGAACACGCTCCGCAACGAAACCGGCTGGCACAGTTAGGGGGTACTGAGCCGTCCCGGTGACCCCTAGCGTCTGTGTCAACGCCTTCGAGGGAACAATCCAGACGACGCGAGGAGACAACGATGGACGTCCACGACGGGCTCGGCGCCGACGGCGCCCACGCCATGTGGGAGCCCCCCGGCTACGACGACGCGGGCACCTCGACCGGCGGCACGCACGGGTACGACGGATATGGCGAGGGCAGCGGGCACGACGCCTCCGGCGGGTACGACGACACCACCGGAACGGGTGAGTCGGACAGCACCCCCGATTCGGGCACGGACGACGGGTCCGGCACCGGCACCGACGACGGAGCCTCCGGCTCCGGCGGGACCGAGGGCTCGACCACGATGACGGTCGAGGTCGACGGCGAGACCCGGCAGCTCCCGGCCGAGCAGGACTACACCGGCGACGGGCGCCCCGACGCGGCGGTCGAGACCGAGGGCGGCAAGGTCATCGTCTTCGCCGACACCGAGGACAACGCGACCGGGGACGCCGGGCCGGACGGCAAGGCCGACGAGGCGTACGTCGTGGACAAGCAGAGCGGCCAGGTCGTCGGCACGGCCCACATCGACCCGTCCTCCGGGACCTGGGTCGAGGGCTCCGAGACGGACGGGCCGAGCGCGGTCGGGACGGGGACCGACGGCACCGACGGCACCGACGGCACCACGACCGGGCAGACGGCCGGGGGCGGGACGGACGGGACCGAGCAGTCCGGCGGCGTGGTCACGGTCGAGGTCGACGGCCACCAGATCGGCGTCGAGAAGACCATCGACACCGACAACGACGGTGTCGCCGACAGCGGCGTGGTCTACGCCGACGGCAAGGCGGTCGTGCTGACCGACACCGGCGGCAGCTCCGACGCCGAGCGGGCCACGGTCGTCGACCCGCAGACCGGCCAGATCGTGGACGTGGCCCACGTCGACCCGCAGACCGGGGAGTGGGAGGAAGGCCCGGCGCCGGAGTCCGGCTCGACCGGGACCTCGACCGGGACCTCCACCGGGACCTCGACCGGGACCTCGACCGGGAGCGAGGACGATGGGACCACCGGCGACGAGACGACCGGCACGGAGACCACGGCCGGCTCCGGCAGCATGACCGTCGACATGGACGGCCAGACCCAGCAGCTGCCGGCCGAGCACGACTACACCGGCGACGGCCGGAACGACGCCGCTGTCGAGACCAAGGACGGCCAGGTCATCATCTTCTCCGACACCGAGAACAACGAGACCGGCGCGGCCGGGCCGGACGGCAAGGCCGACGAGGCCTGGATCGTGGACAAGTCCACCGGCCAGGTCGTGGGCGCCGCGCACGTCGACCCGCAGACCGGCGAGTGGGTGGACGGCACCGACACCGACGGCCCCTCCTCGGTGCCGGACGGCTCCGGCAGTGAGGCAACCAGCTGACCGAGAACGAAGATCCGGACGAGCTCGTCGACCAGGCGGCCGACGAGCTCTACGGGCTTGCCCCCGAGGACTTCACCGCCGCCCGGGACGAGCAGGTGAAGGCCGCGCGGTCGGCCGGGAACCGCCGGCTGGCCGCGGCGCTGGGCCGGCTGCGGCGGCCGACCGTCAGCGCGTACGTGCTGAACCTGCTGGTTCGCGACCAGCCCGAGGTCGGCGAGCAGCTGGTCGAGCTGGGCGCGGAGCTGCGCCGGGCCCAGGAGGAGCTGTCCGGGCCGGCGCTGCGGCAGCTGGCGACCCAGCGGCAGCAGCTGGTCGCGGCGCTGGTCCGCTCCGCCCGCAAGATCGCGAACGGCGCGGGGGTGCAGGTGAGCCAGGCCGTGGCGTACGAGCTGGAGCAGACCCTGCACGCGGCGCTGGCCGACCCGGACGTGGCCGAGGAGATCGGGGCGGGGCGGCTGACCAAGGCGGTCAGCCGGACCGGGTTCGACGCGGCGCCGCCGGAGCCGAAGACGCCCCCGACGCGGCGGCTGCGGGCGGTCCGGGACGACGAGCGGGCCGAGGACCCGGCCGTGGTCCGGGAGCGACGCCAGAAGGAGCAACGGGAGGCCGAACGGTCCCGCCTGTCCGACGAGCTGGCCGAGGCCGAGGAGTCCCGGACCGAGGCCGAGGAGGCGCTCAGCGCGGCCGAGGCCGAGCTCGAGCACGCCGAGCAGGAGCGGGCCACTGCGGCCGAGCTGGTCGAGGAGCTGCGGGAGAAGCTGTCCGCGGCCGAGGACGCGGAGCGGGCCGCGGTCCGGCAGGAACGGGACGCCGGCCGGGAGCGCGACGCGGCGACGAGGCGACGGGACTCGGCCGGACGGCGGGTCGACGATCTCACCGCCCGCATCGCCGACCTCTAGAAGCCGTCCGTCAGAGGCCGTAGGTCTCCAGGAGGCGGAGCCAGACCTCGGAGACGGTCGGGTACGAGGGGACCGCGTGCCAGAGCCGGTCCAGCGGGACCTCGCCGACGATCGCGACGGTCGCCGAGTGCAGCAGCTCGGCCAGGTCCGGCCCCACGAACGTGGCCCCGACGACGACCTTCCGGTCCTCGTCGACGACCAGCGTGGCGTGGCCCTGGTAGTCGTCGGCCAGCAGGGAGGCGCCGGCGACATTGGCCACGTCGTACTCGACGACCCGGGTGTCGAGCCCGCGCTCGCCCGCCTGGGCCGCGGTGAGGCCGACCGAGCAGACCTGCGGGGACGTGAACACGACCTGCGGCACCCAGGCGTCGTCCGCGCTCGCCCGCATCCCGGGCCGGTCGTCCGGCTTCCCGGCGGCGCGGGCGGCGATCACGTCGCCGGCCACCCGGGCCTGGTACTTGCCCATGTGCGTGAGCAGGTTCCGCCCGGTCACGTCACCGATCGCGTAGAGCCAGCCGCCGAGGGCCTGCATCGAGTCGTCGACCTGGACGTACTTGCCCGGTTCGAGGCCGACGGTCTCCAGGCCGAGCGACCCGGTTGCCGGCGTCCGACCGGTGGCGACGAGCAGCTCGTCGCCGACCAGCTCGCGGCCGTCGTCCAGGACGAGCGTGACCTCGTCGGCCGGTCGGCGGACCGCGGCCGCCTTCGCCGCGGTGAGCACGGTGATCCCGGCCGCCTCGAACGCCTTCCGCAGCAGCTCGGACGCGACCGGCTCGGCCTTGGGCAGCAGCCGCGGGCCGTGCTGGACGATCGTGACCTGCTCGGCGCCGAGGCCGCGCATCGCCTGGGCCATCTCGCAGCCGACGACACCGCCGCCGAGCACGAGCAGGCGGCGGGGTGCCTTCTCCGCGTTCGTGACCTCGCGGCTGGTCCAGGGCTGCGCCTCGCGCAGGCCCGGCAGCGGCGGCACGGTCGCGGTGGTGCCGGTCGCGAGGACGACCGCGTGGGTGGCGGTCAGCGTCCGGACCTCGCCCTCCGGAGTGCTGACCTCGACCGTCCTCTCCCCGGTCAGCCGGCCGTGCCCGCGCAGCAGCTCGATCCCGGCGCCGTCGAGCCACTTCTGCTGGCCGGAGTCGTCGTGCCCGAACGGCTTGCTCGCGTCCTTCCCGACGAACCAGTCCCGGCGCTTGAACACCGCGGCCGCGTCGAGCCGGCCGGTGACCGCCTCCCTGACGCCGGGCAGCGCGGCGGCCTGCTCGAGGAGCTCGACCGGGCGGAGCAGGGCCTTGCTCGGCATGCAGGCCCAGTACGAGCACTCGCCGCCGACCAGCTCGTGCTCGACCAGCAGGACCGAGAGGCCGCCGCGGTGGGCCCGCTCGGCGACGTTCTCGCCGGGCGGGCCGCCGCCGATGACGATCACGTCGTACGTCATGTCTCCCCCAGCAGGTCGAGGTCGGCGGCCAGCGTGGCCGGGTCGGTGAACACGAACGCGCGCAGGCCCAGCGCGGCGGCCGCGGCGACGTTGTCCGGGCGGTCGTCGACGAACGTCACGCCGCCCGGCTCGGCCTCCAGGGCCGTCAGGACCGCGGTGTAGACCGCCGGGTCGGGCTTGGCGACGCCGAGCCGGCAGCTGTAGAACCGCCGCGGCACCAGGTCGGCCCAGTCGAGCGTGTCGATGACGGTCGCCATCGCCGCCGGGCAGTTCGACAGCAGCGCGAGGTTCGTGCCGGCGCCGGCGAGCTTCTCCACCAGCCGGAGCGTCTCCTCGTACGGGTGGGACCAGCCGGCGACGTCGACCGTCTCGATCGCGTCGGCCCGGGCCTCGGTCAGCTCCCGGCCGACCACCCGGGTCCAGTAGTCGACCGGGGTCAGGGCGCCCTGGTCGTACGGGCGGCGCAGCTCCCAGTAGGCCGACCAGAACCGGTCCGCGTCCGGCGCCCCGCTCGCCGCGAACAGCGCCCGCCGGTCACTGTCGGACTGGTCCCGGCACAACACGCCGCCGTAGTCCAGCAGCACCCACTCCCCCATGCCACCCATCCTCGCAGCCCCGGGACCGGATCCTCTCGCCCACCCGCTGGTGTCATATCCCTGCGGCCGCGGCGTCTCGTGGCTAGGGTCGTGGCGCATTTGTGTCGACGGGCGGGGGACGCGTGGGCGAGGAGAGCTGGCATCAGGCCAGGTTGATCCCGACATCGGGGATCAACGGCGCTGAGGAGCAGGAGCGCCGGGCCACGTCGGCATTGCTCGCGGTCATGACCGCGGTCCGGGAGTTCGGGCGGGCGCTGACAGCGCCGCTCGGGGCTCCCGCGGGAACGGTCGAGACCTTCATCGAGGTCCCGTTCGTCCTGGGCGAGAGCAAGGTGATCCCGGACGGCCTGATCCGGGTCCGGCGCGGGCAGAAGGTCTGGAACGCCCTGGTCGAGGTCAAGACAGGCCAGCACGAGCTGGCGACCGCCCAGCTCGAGGCGTACCTGGACGTGGCCCGGGAGCAGGGCTTCGACGCCTTGATCACGATCTCCAACGAGATCCCGCCGGCCGCCGGTCAGCACCCGACCGCGGTCGACAAGCGGAAGCTGCGCCGGGTCGCGTTGCACCATCTGTCCTGGAGTCAGGTGCTGTCCGAGGCGGTCATGCAGAAGGAGCACCGCGGGATCGCCGACCCCGACCAGGCCTGGATCCTCGGTGAGCTCATCCGCTACCTGGAGCATCCGCGGTCCGGCGCGCTGGAGTTCGACGACATGGGGCCGGCCTGGGTCGGCACCCGGGAGGCGATCGTCGCCGGCACCCTGCGCGCTGCCGACCCCGGCGCCGCTCACACGGCCGAGCGCTTCGACGCTCTGCTCCGGTACACGAGCCTCAAGCTCGGGCGTCAGCTCGGCACGGAGGTCAGCCCCGTCGCGGGCCGCCGGGAAGACCCGGTCCAGCGGACGGCCGCGGCAGCCGCCGAGCTGGCTTCGACGGGTGTGCTGCGAGGCGCGATCAAGATCCCGAACGCCATCGCGCCCCTCGTCGTCACCGCTGACCTGCGGGCCGGGCGGCTCACCTGCCATGTCGACGTCGACGCCCCACGCGAGGGCCGGGCCACGACCAGGGTCAACTGGCTGGTCCGGCAGTTGCGCGCGGCTCCGGAGACGGTCCGGGTCGAGGCATCCGTGGCGCACAGCCGGGGACCAGGTGCGGCTGAGCTGCTCAAGGTCGTCCGGGCCGAGCCGGGAAAGTTGGTCACCGACCCGCACAAGGACCTGCGCTCCTTCCGGGTGGCGTCGTCCAGCTCGCTCGGCTCGAAGCGAGGTCGCGGGCGGGGCTCCTTCATCGACTCCGTGCTGGACGCGGTCGACGCGTTCTACGGCGAGATCCTGCAGAACCTCAAGGCCTGGAGCGCTGCGCCGCCGAAGCTGCGTGAGGAGCCCGAGCCGCCGACGCGGCCGGTCGCGCTGGTGTCCACGGCGCTCTCCTCTCAGGACGGGACCGAGGAGGCGCCGGCGGTGGCGCCGTTCGTGCCGGAGCCCACGTCACCGGAGTAGCTACTCGGCGCGGGTGGCGCCGCGGGTGTCCTCGCCGGGGCGGGCCTCGGGGTCGGCGAGCTGGTCGTCGCCGCGGCGCATGAGGCGGCCGATGCCGGGCAGGCCGGCGACCGCGCTGCGGAGGTCGTCGACGGCCTCGAGCAGGGCGTGCAGATCCGGCGCCATGTCGTTGAGCTTGCTGAGCAGGGGCAGGATGTCGGTGTCGACCGAGTCGGCCAGCCGGGGCAGGCGGTCGACCAGCGCGACCATCGCCTCGACCTCGTGCGGGTCGACGGTCTGGACCAGGCGGTCCACGATCGGCCGCAGGTCCTCCAGCACCGGCCGGTACGCCGCGAGCAACGCCGCCGCCGCGCGCTCCGTCTCCCCCGCACCACCCACGACCTCGGCCGCCCGCCCCGCCACGGACCCCGCCTGATCGACCACCCCCGCCGCCGTCCCGGCGACCCCGCCCGCCCGCTCGACGACACCGGCCGCCGTCTCGGCCACGGACCCGGCCCGGTCGACGACACCGGCGGCGTTCCCGGCGACCGTGTCGGCGCGCGAGACCAGCAGCGCCGCGTCCCCGGCGACGCCGTCGGCGCGAGTGACGAGCCGATCGGCGTCGGACGCAACGGAGTCGGCGCGGCCGACCAGGACGGCGGCGCTCGCGGCGACGGTGTCGGCGCGGGTGACGAGGAGGGCGGCGTCGGTGGCTACTTCGTCGGCGCGGCCGACGACGCCGGCGGCGCGGGTGGCGGCCAGGTCGGCCCGCGTGGCGATCGCGGCGACCGCGTCCAGCAGGGCGTCGACCCGGTCGACCGCGAGCTCGACCCGGCCGGCCAGCGTGAGCGCCCGGCGCGGCAGGCCGAGCAGCGCGGAGGCGGTCGAGCGGGCCGTCGAGAGCACGGCCCGCGGACCGGGCAGCAGCAACATCACCCCGCACTCATACCCACTCGCGCCGACCCCACGAGCAGGGCAGGTCCGGACGGGTGGCGCGCCAACCGTCCCGACGCCATGAAGGGCGGGGGGCGCGACCCGACGCCACCAACGGGTGGCGGGCCCCGACGGCACGAACAGCGTGGCCGGCCGGCGCGGCCGGCGAACGTCGCGGAGTGGGCGGAGGAGGCGACTACGGTGGCCGGGTGCGCTTGGCGACCTGGAACGTGAACTCGGCCAAGGCGCGGCTCCCGCGCCTGCTGGACTGGCTCGACACCCGCAAGCCGGACGTGGTCTGCCTGCAGGAGACCAAGCTGCCGGACGCGGAGTGGGACGACACCTTCAAGGCCGAGCTGGACCAGCGCGGCTACGCGTACGCGCACGTGGGCGAGGGCCGCTGGAACGGCGTCGCGATCCTGTCCCGGGTCGGCCTGGACGACGTCGAGGTCGGCTTCCCGGGGGTGCCCGGCTTCCCGGACCCGGCCGGTCCGGGCGAGGCCAGGGTCGTCTCGGCGACCTGCGACGGGCTGCGGGTCTGGAGCATCTACGTCCCCAACGGCCGTACGCCCGACGACCCGCACTTCATCTACAAGCTGGCCTGGCTCAAGGCGCTGGCCGCAGCCCTGCCGAAGGACACCGCCAGCACCGTCGTCTGCGGCGACATGAACATCGCCCCCGCCGACGCCGACGTCTGGGACATCCGCAAGTTCGGCAACTCGACGCACGTCACCCCGGAGGAACGCGAGGCCCTGGGCGAGCTGGAGGCGACCGGGCTCGCCGACGTGGTCCGGACCCGCTGGCCGGACACCGAGGGCGTGTTCACCTACTGGGACTACCGGGCCGGGTCCTTCCACCAGGACTGGGGCATGCGGATCGACCTGGTGCTGGCCGGCGCGGACGTGGCCGCCCGGATGAAGGCGGCCTGGGTGGACCGGCAGGCCCGCAAGGGCAGCGGCCCGAGCGACCACGCCCCGGTCATGGTCGACCTGGACGAGGCCCCGGACGGCGACATCGGCCCGGTCGTGCCGCCGCCCAGCGCGCCCCGCCGCAAGAAGTAGGTAAGAGCGCCTACTCCTTCGGCACCGTCTCGCCCTCGCGGACGAGCAGGTTGCCCAGCTCCAGCACCCGGGACCGGATGTCGCCCGGGTCGAGCGTCTCGCCGATGGCCAGCGCCCGCCGGCCGAGGTCGAGCAGCAGCCCGGCCACTGTCCGGGTGTTCGGGGTGTCGCTCTCCAGCTCCCCGCGCAGCTCGGCCAGCCCGCCGCCGATCTCGACCAGCGCCGGCGCCTCGGACGCGGACAGCGCGTCCTCCCAGCGGCGGATCTCGATCAGGCCGCCGGGAATGCCGAGATCGAATGCGCCGTCCTTCAGCGCGCTCACGGTCAGTTCCAGGTCGTGTTCCACAGGTCCCTCGGTCACGGAAGGAGATCATGCCCTGTCGGCGCCCGGCCCGACCAGGGCGGCTACCGTGAGGGGCGTGCTTCTGCTGCTGCGCCCCAAGTGGCTGGCGTGGCATGCGTTCGCGCTGGTCGCGACGTACGCGATGCTTCGGCTGGGGCTCTGGCAGTGGCACCGGGCGCACGCGACGCACTCGGCCCAGAACATGGGCTACGCGCTGCAGTGGCCGGCGTTCGCGCTGTTCGGACTCGCGGTCTGGTGGAAGGTCTGCCGGGACGCGGTCCACCCGCCCGAGGACGCGCCACCGGCGGAGCAGGCGGAGAAGAAGCCGGTGCGACGCCGCGCCCCGGCGCCCGCCGCCACTGTCGCCGCGGTGACCGATGAGGAGGACCCGGAGTTGGCCGCGTACAACCGCTACCTGACCCGGCTCAACGAGGGAGCGGAATGAGGGCGTCGCTGCTGTTCTACCGAGCGCTGGCGTACACGGTCGGCGTCGGGCTGGTGATCCTGGTGCTGGTCGCGGTGCCGCTGAAGTACCTCGCGGACTCGCCCACGCTGGTCGCGATCGTCGGCCCGCTGCACGGTTTCCTCTACATGGTCTACCTGGTGGCGACGGTCAACCTGGCTTTCCGGGCCCGCTGGTCGCCGGTGAAGACCGTGCTGGTGATGCTGGCGGGGACGATCCCGTTCGTCTCGTTCGTGGCCGAGCGCAAGGTGACCGCGGACGAGGAAGAGCGGGCGGAGGTCCGGCCGGCGGTCACGTGACCCAGACGCCGAGCAACCAGACCCCGAACATCAGCACGCCCGCGGTCAGCTCGATGAGCAGCCCGATCCCGATCGCGACGAGCGCGGCCCGGGTCGAGGTCCAGGCCCGGCCGGGGTCGTGCAGCCGGACGTACTCGGCCAGGTAGATCCCGAGCACGCCGCCGATCAGCAGCCCGACGACCGGGATGACGAAGAAGCCCGCGATCGCGCCGACCGCGCCGATCGCCAGCGTGCTGAACGGGGCGCCCCGGGCCGCGGCCGAGCGGGCCGGCAGCACGTACTTGACCACGGTGCCGACCACGAGCAGCCCGGTGAGCACGGCGAACACGACCCAGCGGGTGGCGCCGCCGCCGTCGGCGATCGTCCACCAGAGCCCGGCCGCCCAGATCATCAGCAGCCCCGGCAGGACCGGCAGCAGGATGCCGACGATCCCGGCCACCATGACCAGGCCGACCAGCGTCTGTGCCCCGCCGCTCATGTCGCTCCCCACCGGGACCGCGGTACGCCCGCCCCCGACAGCGGGCGTACCCAGGCGATCAGCGGCGCACCCGCCCCCGCCGGCTCCGGGAGCCCAGCGTGTACGTGGTGCCGACGCCACCCAGGTGCAGTGCGACCAGGATGAGGCCGATGAGCAGGAGCGTCTGCGGGGTGAAGGCGTCTCCGATGTTCTGGTTGGCCCAGTCGAGAATGAGTGCGAGGGCGAACACCACCGCACCGGCAATTGCGAGCATCGTCCGAGCCTTTCGGGATAAGGCCCCCGTGTGACGACCCGGTATTACCACCGGGCAAAGACGCCCCAAACTCAACCCGAGCTGGCCTGGATCACCGAGCCCTGGAGGACGAAGTCCTGGCCGGCGAACTTGGCGATCTGCATCGCCTCGATCGGGTACGGGTCGGATTCACCGTCGGTCTTGATGGTGATTCCCGGCAGCATGAGATCGGGCGTGAGGTTCAGGCTCTTCGCCGCCTGCACGAGCGCGTCCCGGGTCGGCGAGGTCATCTTGGTCAGCGCCTCCACCATCGTCTGCCCGACCAGCCAGCCGTAGACGCTGTACGGGTCGCTCGGGTCGGCGTCCGGTGCGTACTGCTTGAGGTCGGCGAGGAACTTGACCACCGCCGGGTCCTTGGACCAGCGCGGGTCGTCGGCGGCCTTGAAGTAGGCCGCGGTGACGATGCCCTGGTCGTACTGGAAGCCGACCGGCTTGAGCACCTGAGCCTTGGACGAGGCGACCGAGTTCAGGATGTGCAGCGGCTTCCAGCCGGTCTGCGCGACGGTCGCGATCGCCTGCGCGCCGGCCTTCGGGGTGGTGATGTCGAGGAACACGTCGGCCTTGGACGCGGCCAGCTTGGTCACCTGCGGCGCCACGGTCGGGTCGGTCGGCTCGTACGTCTCCTGCGCGACGACCTGGATCTGGCTGCCCTGGATCGCCTCGGTGAACCCGCCGAGCAGGTCCTTGCCGAAGCCGTCGTTCTGCAGCAGCACGGCGACCTTGGCGGTCGGCTTCACCTGCTTCAGGTACTCGGCGTAGACCTTCGCCTCGGTCCTGTACGTCGGCTGCCAGCCGGTCGTGAACGGGAACTTCGCCTGCTGCGAGCCGAACTCCGTCGCCCCGGTCGCGACGAACAGCTGCGGGACCTTCTTCTGGGTCAGGTAGTCGCGCATCGCGTCGTTGTTGGCCGTGCCGAGCGGGTTGAAGATCGCGAAGACCTTGTCCTGCTCGACCAGCTTGCGGGCGTTGGTCAGCGCCCGCTGCGGCTCGTACCCGTCGTCGTAGGTGACGAACTGGATCTGCCGGCCCTTCACGCCGCCGTTGGCGTTGATCATCTTGAAGTAGCCGTTCAGTGCCTTCGGGATCGCGCTGTACGCCGAGGCCGGCCCGCTGAAGGGGTAGCTGCTGCCGATCTTGATCGAGGTGTCGGTGATGCCGGGATCGGCCGTGCCGCCGCTCCCCCCACCGCCTCCGCTGTCGGTGCTGTCACGGCCGCAGGCCGCGAGCAGCAGGGTCGCCGCCAGTACGGGCAGGATCACTCGTCGGGACCGCATCGTGGGCTCCTCGCGCATCGTCGGGCTTGGTATCGGGATCGGTGGCGGGTTCGGGGGCGGGCGCCGGTGTGGGGCCGGCCGGCCGGACGGCCGCGGGCTCGACCACCTCGACCAGCAGCCGGCGCAGCCGGCGCAGCAGCCCGGCGGCGCCCCCGGGCAGCAGGTAGACGACGGCGATGAGGGTGCCGCCGTAGATCACGCCGGTCAGCGCCTGGTTCACGTCCCCCGCGTACTGCGGGACGAAGATCACGAACAGCGCGCCGAGCACCGGACCGGCCACGGTGCCGAGGCCGCCCACCACGACCGCGCCGAGGAACGTGAAGGACAGCAGCAGCGTGAACGACTCCGGCGCGACGAAGCCCTGCCCGTACGCGAACAGGGCCCCACCCACCCCCGCGTACGCCCCGGCGCAGGCGAACAGCAGCGCCTTCACCCGGGCCACGTCCACGCCCGCGGTCCGGGCCGCGCGCTCGCCGTCCCGGATCGCGACCAGCGCCCGGCCGAGGCCCCCCCGGGTCAGGTTGACCGCGATCAGCGCCATCACCCCGGTGACGGCCAGGCTGAGCAGGTAGAGCCACTGGTCCGGGTCGACCGGCAGCCAGGAGGGCACCGGCGGCTGCGGCACGGACAGCCCGGACACCCCGCCGGTCAGCGGCTCGGCCCGCTTGATCACCGGGCCGACCGCGACCGCGAGGGCGAGCGTGACCAGCGCCAGGTAGAGCCCGCGCAGCCGCAGCGCCGGCACCCCGAAGGCCAGCCCGAGCAGGAACGTGACCGCCGCCGCCACCGGCACCGCCAGCAGGTACGGCAGGCCGGTCTTGGCCAGCACCGCCGCGGCCGCGTAGGCCCCGACGGCGAAGAACGCCCCCTGTCCGAGCGAGATCTGGCCGCCGTAGCCGACCAGCAGGCCGAGCCCGAGCGCGGCCACCGCGTACGCCAGCGCCTGGGTGAGCTGCGCGTTCAGGACCGGGCTGGAGTTGAACGGGATCCCGACCACCAGCAGCACGCCGACGGCGATCGTGACCGCCCGCAACGTCTTGTGCCCGCGGGATCCCGCGACCACCCGGACCAGGCTCATGCCCGCTCCTCGGACAGGCTGCCGGGCGCGAGCGCCGGGCGGCCGGCCCTCGTCGCTGCCCGCTCGCGCTGCGAGCACTCGCGCTCGCTCATGCCCGGGTCACCTCCGGCGACCCGAACAGGCCGGACGGCCGCACCAGCAGGACCACGAAGATGATCGCGAGCGGGACCAGGACCTTGAGGTCGGAGCCGATCGCGTCGACGTACGTGCCGGCCAGGGTCTCGGTGACGCCGATGATCCAGCTGCCGACGACCGCGCCGACCGGGGAGTCGAAGCCGCCGAGCGCGGCCCCGGCGAAGGAGTAGACCAGCACGCCGGCCATCAGGTTGGTGTCCAGGAACAGCCGGTGCGCGACCAGGACGCCGGCCACCGCGCCGAGCAGCGAGGCCAGCCCCCAGCCGAGCAT
>DASYKU010000153.1 GCA_035995165.1 Mycobacteriales bacterium | reverse complement strand
CAGCTCGTCGCCGCTCCAGGACACCCCGACCCGGACCGTCCCGCGCAGGTCGCCGGCGCAGGCGGCGAGCACCGGCAGGGTCAGCGCGGCCAGCGCCGTCCGCCGCGTCACCGGCCGCGACACCCACCCCGTCATCGCCGCCACGCCCGCTCCCGGGCCGCCCGCTCCCGGGCCGCCCGGTTCCGGGCCGCCCGGTTCCGGGCCGTCATCGGCCGGCCGCCGGGTCGCGGCCGGCGCGGTGGGCGGCGCGGCGGCGGACCACCGGCTCCAGCCGGACCGCGGTCCACTCCTGCTCCGGCCGGGACCGCACCCGCGCCAGGTCGTCGGTGATCACCAGCACCGCGACCCGCTCGGCCGCGGCCGCCACCGCCGGCCCGCAGCGCGGCATCGAGGTCCGGTCCTCCAGCACCACGACCGCGGGGTCGCCGGCCAGCGCCCGGGCCATCCCGGCCCGCAGCTGCTGGGCCGCCGACAGCCGGTCCGGGTGCAGCTCCAGCGCGCCCTCGACCTGCAGCAGCCGGGCCGCACGCTCGACCCGCCCGCGCAGGTCGGCGGCGGAGTGCGCGCGCAGCCCGAGGGCCAGGTTCGCGGCCACCGTCAGGTCCGGCAGCAAGGCGCCACCCGGCGGCACGAGCGCGACCCGGCCGTCCACCTCGAGCGTGCCGTCCTCCGGCTCGGCCAGCCCGGCCAGCACGTCGGCCAGCGCCCGGCCGGCGACGGGGTCGGCGGCACAGACGGTGACGATCTCGCGCGGGGCGACCTCGAGCGGGTCCGGCGCCAGCCCGTACCGCCCGGGACCGGCGCGCCAGGTCAGTCCACGAGCGGACAGACCGGGCACGCGACACTCCAGGGGCGAGGGAGACCCAGCCTAGGACATCGGTGCGCTAACGAGGCCGCAGCGCCCCGCCGACCTGCGCGAACGCAGCCGACAGCGCCTTCCGCCAGGGCCGCAGCGGGCGCAGTCCGGCCCCGGTCCAGGCCGCGTCGGACAGCACCGAGTACGCCGGGCGCGGCGCCGGCCGGACGAACTGCGCGCTCGTCGTCGGCCGGACCCGGTCCGGGTCGGCCCCGAGCTCCTCGAACACCGCCCGGGCCAGCCCGTACCAGGTCGTCTCGCCGGTGTTGGTGCAGTGGTAGACGCCCGGCACCGGACGGGCCGCGGCCAGCGCGATCAGGCCGGCGGCCAGGTCGCGGGACCAGGTCGGCGAGCCGCGCTGGTCGTCGACCACGTCGAGGGTGTCCTTGACCCCCTCGAGGCGGGCCATCGTCTTGACGAAGTTGCCGCCGGTCTCGCCGTACGCCCAGGCCGTCCGGACGACCCAGGACCGCTCCGGCAGCAGGTCGCGGACCGCCCGCTCGCCGGCCAGCTTGGTCCGGCCGTAGGCCGAGCGCGGGCCGGTCGGCGCGTCCGGCTCGTACGGCGCGGTGGCGTCGCCGGCGAAGACGTAGTCGGTCGAGACGTGCACCAGGCCGGTGTCGTGCAGCGCGCAGACCCGGGCCAGGTTCGCCGGCGCCTCGGCGTTGATCGCGGCCGCGGCGTCCTCGTGCGTCTCGGCCTCGTCCACCGCCGTGTACGCGGCCGCGTTGACCACGACGTCCGGCTGCGCCTTGGCCACGGCCTCGTCGAGCGCGGCCGGGTCGGTGACGTCGAGCTCGGCCCGGGTCAGGCCGACGATCTCCAGATCGTCGGCCGCGACCCGCAGCAGGTCGGCGCCGAGCTGCCCGCCCGCGCCCGTGACCAGCAGCCTCACTTCTTCTTCAGCGGTTCCCACCAGGACCGGTTGTCCCGGTACCACGCGACGGTCGCGGCCAGGCCGTCCTCGAACGACCACTGCGGCGCGTACCCCATCGCGGCCAGCTTGGAGTGGTCGACCGAGTAGCGCCGGTCGTGCCCGAGCCGGTCGGTGACGTAGTCGACCGCGTCCCAGCCCCGATCGGTGGCCTGCAGCAGCAGGTCGGTGAGCTCCTTGTTGGTCAGCTCCCGGCCGCCGCCGATGTTGTAGAACTCGCCCGGCGCGCCCTGCTCCAGCACCAGCTGGATGCCCCGGCAGTGGTCGTCGACGTGCAGCCAGTCGCGGACGTTGAGGCCGTCGCCGTACAGCGGGACCTGCTTGCCGTCGATCAGGTTGGTGACGAACAGCGGGATGACCTTCTCCGGGTACTGGTACGGCCCGTAGTTGTTCGAGCAGCGCGTCACCGAGATCGGCAGCCCGTACGTCCGGGCGTAGGCGCGGGCGAGCATGTCGGCGCCGGCCTTGGCCGCCGAGTACGGCGAGTTGGGCTCGAGGAGGTGGTCCTCCCGCCAGGAGCCCTCCGGGATCGTGCCGTACACCTCGTCGGTGGACACGTGCACGACCTTGCCGACCCTGTGCCGCAGCGCCGCGTCGAAGACCTGCTGGGCGCCGACGAAGTTGGTCGTCGCGAAGTCGGCCGCGCCGGTGATCGACCGGTCGACGTGGGTCTCGGCGGCGAAGTTGACCACCGCGTCGTGCCCGGGCAGGGCAGCCTCCAGCGCCGCCGGGTCGCAGATGTCGCCCTGCACGAAGCGGAAGCGGGGCGAGTCGGCGACCGGCGCGAGGTTGGCCTTGTTCCCCGCGTACGTCAGCTTGTCGAAGACCGTGACCTCGGCGTCCTCGAACCCGGGGTAGGCCCCGCCGAGCAGGCTGCGGACGTAGTGGGATCCGATGAAACCGGCGCCGCCGGTGACGAACAGGCGCATCAGCGCGCGAACCTCCGTGCTCGGGGACTTCGGCCGGCCGGCGCAGCGAGCCGCGTCGACACGCCGACGAGTGTGACAGACAGCGGGCACCGCTCCGCGTGCAGCCGATCGAGCTACTCTCCCTGACGGTTCGGTCACTTGACGTGTTGTGGGCAACAAACAGGGGCCGCTGCCCGTCTCCTGGGGACAGAGACCGAGGCAGCCCGGGAACGGGGCCGAGACGGAGGGGTCGTACGCCGGTGAGCAACCCACGGGACCCGCGCGGGCTCCCGCCCGAGTTCGACCCGCGGCGGGGACAGCCGGGGCGCGATGCGCCGCGCGGTCAGGACGCCCGCGGCGGGTATCCGGGCGGCGGCGACGGCGGCAGCGACCCCCGGGGTGGGTACTCCGGCGGCGGCTCCCGCGGCACCCCGCCGCCGCGCGGCGGCGGGCGCGGGCAGGACCCGCGCGGCGGCTACCCCGGCTCCCGCTCCGGCGGCCGGGGCGGCGGCGCGCTGCCGCCGGACCTGGACCCGCGCGGGCGAGCCGGTGCGTACAGCCCCGACGGGCTGGCCGGCTACGACGTGCCCGACCTCGGCCGCACACCGGGCTCGACCCGGGCGCCCCGGCGTCCGCGCAAGCACGGCCCGTTCGTCGGCGCGCTGCGGATCGCGGCCGCGTTCCTGTCCGTGCTCGTGCTGGTGACCAGCGGCATCATGTGGGCCCTCTACCGGGACTTCAGCACCAAGGTCGACCGGGTCAACGCGATCGGCGCGACCTCGAACGACGTCGACGGCAAGGACATGAACATCCTGCTGGTCGGCAGCGACGACCGGACCAACGCGTCCCCGGCCGAGCTGGCCGAGCTGTCCACCACCGACGCGGTCACCAACTCGACCGACACGATGATCCTGGTGCACATCCCGGCCGACGGCCGGAAGGCGACCGCGATCTCGTTCCCGCGCGACTCCTGGGTGACGATCCCGGGCTGCGGCGAGCACAAGCTCAACTCGGCGTACATCAACGGGGCGACCGGCTGCGGGAAGAGCAAGGCCGACCCGGACAAGGGCCGGCAGAAGCTGGTCGAGACGATCAGCGACCTGTCCGGCGTGAAGATCGACCACTACGTCGAGGTCGACCTGCTCGGCTTCTACCGGATCACCGAGGCGATCGGCGGCGTCGACGTCTGCCTGAACAAGGCCCAGAAGGACTCCTTCTCCGGCATCGACCTGCCCGCCGGCACCTCGAACATCAGGGGCAAGCAGGCGGTCTCGTTCGTCCGGCAGCGGCACGGCCTGCCCCGCGGCGACCTGGACCGGATCGTCCGCCAGCAGTACTTCATGTCGGCGGTGTTC
>DASYKU010000152.1 GCA_035995165.1 Mycobacteriales bacterium | reverse complement strand
CGGCGCGACTTCCTGACCATGCGCGACATCGTGCGGTTCGCCGTCGCACAAGCCCGGTTCATCGCCGTCGGGGAGCACCAGAACCTGGTGGCCGAGACCCAGACCCGGGCCCTGGCCTTCATCGCCGGTCGCTCGGTGGCCGAGATGCGGTCGGTCGGCGAGGAGGTCTTCGACGAACTGCTGGCCGACAAGATCTGGCCCGGCACGCTGGCCCTGGCCCGGATGCACCAGGACGCCGGCCAGCGGGTCTGGCTGGTCACCGCGACCCCGGTCGAGCTGGCCTCGATCATCGCCCGCCGGCTCGGGCTGACCGGCGCGCTCGGCACGGTGGCCGAGGTCGTCGACGGCGAGTACACGGGACGGCTGGTCGGCGAGCCGCTGCACGGGCCGGCCAAGGCCGCGGCGGTGCTCGCGCTGGCGGATCGGGAACGGCTGGACCTCGACCGGTGCGCCGCGTACAGCGACTCGATCAACGACCTGCCCATGCTCAGCACGGTCGGCCGGGCCGTGGCCGTGAACCCGGACTCGGCGCTGCGGATGGAGGCCCGCGCCCGGGGCTGGGAGATCCGCGACTTCCGGACCGGTCGCAAGGCGGCGAGGGTCGGCGTGCCCGCGGCGATCGGGGCCGGCGCGGTCGGCGGCGGGGTCGCCGCCGGCGTGAGGCTGCTGCGCAAGCGCGGCTCATGAGGAAAGGGGCCGCCCCGACAGACGGCCCCTCCCCACGCCTCAGGCCGGCTGCAGCTCCCGGGCCGGCGGCTCACCGACAGCGTCGTGGTCGTCGGCGCCCTCGACCTGGATCCGCGGCAGCACCCGCTCCAGCCAGCCCGGCAGCCACCAGTTGGCCCGGCCCAGCAGCTGCATGATCGCCGGCACCAGCAGCATCCGGACCACGGTCGCGTCGATGAAGATCGCCGCGGCCATCCCGATCCCGATGACCTTGAGGAAGATCACCGGGCTCGGTACGAAGGCCGCGAACACGGCGATCATGATCGCCGCCGCCGCCGTGACCACCCGGGCCGTCCGGGTCAGGCCCTCGGTCACGCTGGTGGTGTTGTCGCCGGTCTTCAGCCAGCGCTCGCGGATCCGGGTGAGCAGGAAGACCTCGTAGTCCATCGACAGTCCGAACAGCACCGCGAACATCAGCACCGGGACGAACGCCGGCAGCGGCGTGGGCGTGTCGATCCCGATCAGCCGCCCGGCCCAGCCGCCCTGCAGGACCAGCGCCACCACCCCGTACGCGGCGGCCAGCGAGAGCAGGTTGAGCAGCGCCGCCTTGACCGCCACGACCAGACTGCGAAACACCGTCAGCAGCAGCAGGAACGACAGCCCGACGACGCCGCCGATGAGCAGTGGCAGCCGGGAGGCCATGTCCTCGTTGGTGTCGACCGCGGCGGCGGTCACGCCGCCGACGTGCACGCCGGTGCCGGCCACGGTCGCGCGCAGGGTGGCGACCAGCGTCTCGGTGTCGGCCGACTGCGGGCTGGTCGTCGGCACCACGGTCATCATCGCGGCGTCGCCGGAGGGCGCGGCCACCGGCGGGGTCACGGCCGCCACCCCCGGGGTCGCCGCGATCCGCTGCTGCAGCGCCGTCAGGGCGGTGCCGTCGTCGGTGGAGACCAGCACCAGCGGGCCGTTGGCGCCGGGGCCGAAGCCCTCGGCCAGCAGGTCGTACGCCTGCCGGGTGGTGGTGCCGGCGCGGTCGTTGCCGGCATCGGGGAACCCGTACCGGACGCCGAGGAACGGCGCGGCCAGCAGCCCGAGCAGCACCAGCCCGGAGCCGAGCGCGACCCAGGGGCGGCGCTGGACGCCGACGGCCCAGCGGGCCCCGAGCGGGCGGCGGGAGGAGCGCGGGACCGGCAGCCGCAGCCGGTCGATCCGGTACCCGACGAACCCGAACAGGGCCGGCAGCAGCGTCACCGCCGCGAGCATGACGACCAGCACCGCGAGGATCGTCACCACGGCCGCGCCGCGCATCGCCGACAGGCCCATCCCGAACAGGCCCAGCAGGCTGACCACCACGGTCGAGCCGGCCACCAGCACGGCCCGGCCGGCGGTGTCCGCGGTCGCCATCGTCGCGCCGCGCGGGGTCAGGCCGCGCCCGAGGTACTCCCGGTAGCGGGTGACCAGCAGCAGCACGTAGTCCACGCCGACGCCGATACCCATCATCGCGGCCAGCGAGGTCGACCAGTCCGGCACGTCCACGATCGCGGCGACGACGCCGACCAGCGACGCGCTCACCCCGAGCCCGACGACCGCGACCAGGATCGGCAGGCCGGCCGCGACCACCGAGCCGAACACCAGCAGCAGGATGATCGCGGCGGCGGCCAGCCCGATGCCCTCCGAGCCGATCGAGCCCTGGGTGGCGGTCTCGACGACCTGCCCGCCGACCGCGACCTGCAGCCCGGACCTGTCCGCGGCCTGGGCCAGGTCGATGATCCGCTGGGTGTCCTGCACCGGCATCGCGTCCGGGTTGGGCGCGTCCAGCTGGATCGTCGCCTGCAGGATCCGGTCGTCGGCCGAGATCGCGCCCCGCTGCCCGTACGGGCTGGGGGCGGCGACGACGTGCGGCACGGTCCGGATCTGGCCCAGCAGGCCCTCCACGGCGGACCGGACGGCCGGCGCGGTCACCGGGCCGTCGGCCTTGACCACGACGCTGACCTGCTCCCCGGCCGCCGCGGGGAAGCGGGACGCGAGCAGGTCCTGGGCGGTCCGGGAGTCCGACCCGCGGGCGGTGTAGTCCGCCTTGAAGTCGCCCGAGGCGACCTGGGAGAGGCCCACGGCACCGGCCACGGCGACCAGCCAGAGCACCACGACCAGGACGCGGTGGCGGTGCGCCGCCCCGGCCAGCCGGCCGAGCGCTCCCACCTGCGGATCGGGAACCATCTTCGCCTCCGTTACGAGTCTTCGCGTTGCGATGGGTCATAGCAGAAGGGAAGAGAGGTAACATTGTCAAGAGGCTTCGCTGATGGAACGCTGAGAGTCCTGGGTAGGACCGGTACGGAGGTGCAGGTGCGGACGAGGCGGGAGACCACCCGGGCGGCGACGATCCAGGAGATCAAGGACACGACGCTGGCCCGGATGCGCGCGCAGGGCACGGTCGACGTCCGGCTCTCGGACGTGGCCCGGGACATGCGCATGTCCGCGCCCGGCCTCTACCGCTACTTCGACGGCCGGGAGGGCCTACTCACCGCGCTGATCGTGGACGCCCTGACCGGCCTGGCCGAGCAGGTCGAGAAGGCCCGGGACACGGTGCCGGCGACCGACCCGGGCGGCCGGTTCCTCGCGGTCTGCCGGGCGTACCGGGAGTGGGCGCTGGCCGACCGGGAGAGCTTCACGCTGGTCTTCGGGCCGTCGCTGGCCGGGTTCGAGAAGGGCCACCAGGTCGACGCGACCGTCGTGGACGCCGGGCCGGACAAGGCCGCGGCGCTCCGGGCGATGGAGGCCCTGCGCAGCCTGTCCCGGGACGCGGACGACTGCGGCACCCGGCGAGCGCTACCGCTGACCCAGTTGCCACCCGTCCTGCTGGCGGCGTTCGGCGACAAGACCCTGCACGGCGCCGACCCGGCCACCGAGCTGGCCATGACCCACTGCTGGGCCTCGCTGCACGGCTTCATCACGCTCGAGGTCAACGGCAACCTCAACTGGCACGGCGACGACGTCCGCGAGGCCATGTTCCTCGGGCTGGTCCGGCTGCTGACCGGGCTGATGGGGCTGCCGGAGCCGGCCGACGGCTGGCCGCCGCTGACCCCGGCCCCCTAGCGGAACACGGACCGCCGCTGCAGCAGCAGCCGGTAGAGGGTCTGCTGGATCGTCTCCCGGACCTGGTCGGTCAGGTTGAACACCAGCATCGGGTCGTCGGCCCCGTCCGGGTCGAGCGAGCCGGTGTCGATCGGCTCGCCGAACTCGATGTACCACTTCGACGGCAGCGGCACCGCGCCCAGCGGGCCGAGCAGCGGCCAGGTCGGCGTGACCGGGAAGTAGGGCAGCCCCAGCACCCGGGCCAGCGTCCGGGAGCTGGCGATCATCGGGTACGTCTCCTCGGCCCCGACGATCGAGCACGGGATGATCGGCACCCGGGCCCGCAACGCCGCCCCGACGAAGCCGCCGCGGCCGAAGCGCTGCAGCTTGTACCGGTCCCCGTACGGCTTGCCGATGCCCTTGAAGCCCTCCGGCCAGACCCCGACCAGCTCACCCGCGCCGAGCAGCCGCTCCGCGTCCGGGTTGCAGGCCAGCGTCTGCCCGGACTTGCGGGCCAGCGGACCGAGCCCGGGCGTACGGAAGACCAGGTCGGCGCCGAGCATCCGCAGGTGCCGGTGGGCCGGGTGGTGGTCCAGCAGCGCCAGCGAGGTCATCACCGCGTCCAGCGGGATCGTGCCGGAGTGGTTCGCCACCACCAGCGCGCCGCCGGTCTCCGGCACGTGCTGCACGCCGGTGGCCTCGACCCGGAACCACTTCTCGTACAGCGGGCGGAACGGCGGGGCCAGCACGTGGTCGGTGAGGTCCTCGTCGAAGCCGAAGTCGTCGACCTCGTAGTCGCCGGTGATGCGGCGGCGCAGGAAGGCCAGCCCGCCGGCGATCCGGCGCTCCCAGTCCGTCCGCTCCGGCTCCGTCGCCGTCTCTGGCTCGAGCGGCGGCCCCGATACGGCCCGGGGCCGGCGCGGCTGCTCGCCGTCGCCGTGCAGCGGGATCACCCGGGCGTCACCCATCCCGGCTCCCGGCCGCCGCGGCGCCGGCCGCGGCCGAGCGCACCGCCGCCGCGGCCCGGACCGCGCCCAGGATCCGGCTCTCGGCCCGGCGGACCACGGCCGGCTGAACGCGCATGGTCAGCCCGCGGTGCTTGATCACGTCGTCGAACGCCCGGACCGTGTCGTACCGGGGCCGGTAGCCGAACTCGGTCCGCAGCCGGGTGATGTCCACGACCCGGCCGAACTCGAGGAACTCCAGCTGCTCGCGGGAGAAGTCCAGCAGCCCGGCCCGGCGGACGGCCCGGCCGGCGACCTGCACGGCGGAGGACGGCACCGGGACCGGCACCCGGCCGGCCCGGCGGACCATCTGGGACAGCAGCAGCACGCCCTCGCCGCCGACGTTCACGGTGCCGGGCCGGCCGGCCAGCGTGGCCCGGCGCAGCACCTCCAGCGCGTCGTCGGCGTGCAGCAGCTGCACCCGGGGGTCGAAGCCGAGCACGGTCGGCACCACCGGCAGCCGCAGGTAGCGCAGCAGCAGGCTGTCCGCGCCCGGGCCGATCACGTCGGTGAACCGGAGCACGCCGACGGAGACGTCGGGGCGGCGCCGGGCGAAGCCGCGGACGTACCCCTCGACCTCGACGGCGTCCTTGGCGTACCCGGCGCGGGGCAGCGACTTGGGCTCGGTCTCCTCGGTGAACAGCGCCGGGTCGCGGGAGGAGGAGCCGTAGACGGCGGTCGAGGACTTCACCACCAGCCGCTCCACCGACGCCGACTTCTGGCACGCGGCCAGCAGCTGCATCGTGCCGATGACGTTCATCTCCTTCATCGACGCGCGGCCGCCGGCGGACCGGGGCAGCGCGGTGATGTTGAGATGGACGACGGTGTCCACCCTGGCGGTGGCGATCACCTTGGCGATCAGCGGGTTGCGGATGTCGGCCCGGACGAACTCGGTCCGGCCCAGGCCGAGGTCGCGCGGCGGCGGCACGGTGTCCACGCCGATGACCCGCTCGATGGCGGGGTCGGCGGCCAGCAACGCCGCGAGCCGACCGCCGAGGTGGCGGCTGACGCCGGTGACGAGGACCACGGCCGGTGGCACAGCGCGGATCCCCCTCCCCTTCGGAAAGGCGATCCTACCGCCGGGGCCGCCGGCTCAGATGGGCTTGAAAGTGCTGGGCCGCCCGTCGACCACCGGGACCTTGGCCGCGGCGGCGCCCGCGTGCCGGTGCACCCGGCCGAGCACGACCGCGTCGCCCGAGTGCGTCCGCATGGTCCGGTCCGCGCGCCCGCAGTTGACCGCGATCGTGATGGCCCGGAACGAGTCCTCGCAGACCACGGTCCGGCCGCTCGGCACGTCACCGAAGCTCAGCGCGAACGGCACCTCGAAGGTGCGCCCGCCGCAGCGCAGCTCGACCAGGTCGCCGAGCTGGATGCCGGCCGCCTCCAGGTCGCTGCGACGCAGGTTGAGCGCGAGGTTGCCGAAGTGGTCGACCATCCGGATCTCGCCGTGGACGTGGTCGCCGTGCACCCGGGGGTCGGCCTTGCGGCCGCGGACGAGCGCGTCCGGGTCGAGCCGGGGCCCGACATCGGTCAGCGCGACACCGGCGGCCAGGTGCGCCGCCACCGGGGCGAAGATGTCCCGGCCGCGGAAGCTGTGCGACGGGGTCCTGCTCCAGAGCGCCGGCTCGGCCAGCTCGTACGCCTCGGCGATGCCGCCGGCGACGTCCCAGGCCCGGGAGGCCAGCCCGTTGTCCGGGGCGACCACCACGTTGCCGTCCTGGCAGCGCACGGCGACCCCGCGCGAGTGGGTCGCCGTGAACGGGTCGACCAGCGCGAGATGCACCCCCACCGGCAGGTACGTCCAAGCCTCGGCGAGCATCTCGCCGCCGAGCGGGACGTCCTGCGCCGGCACCTGGTGGCAGACGTCGATGATCCGCACATGCGGAGCGATCCGCGCGATGACGCCCTTGCACACCCCGACCAGGTGGTCGTCGAGACCGTAATCGGACAGGAACGTGACCCAGTCAGAGCGAACCGACGGCGTTGTCGGGTCGGTCATGTGCCAGCCCGCCTACTTCTTGTTGCGGCGCTGGACCCGCGTGCGCTTCAGCAGCTTGCGGTGCTTCTTCTTCGCCATGCGCTTGCGGCGCTTCTTGATGACCGAACCCATACCCGCAGCCTACGGGACAGCGGGGCCCAGGCCTCAGCCGGCCTCGATGTAGGCATCCCGCAGGTAGTCGTGGACGGCCTTCTCCGGCACCCGGTACGACCGGCCGACCTGAACGGCAGCCAGCTCGCCGGAGTGCACCAGGCGATAGACGGTCATCTTCGACACACGCATGAGCGCGGCCACCTCGGCCACGGTCAGGAACCTGACCTGTGACAGCGATGCGTCGGGCGGTTGCGTAGACGACATGGTTCACCAGACCTCGGCACGTGTCGCGGCGCCGGCTTCCCCTCCGGCGACGACGGACACGCACGTGCTGAGTGGAGCGTAGCGGTACTCCTGTGACGGGTGCGATTCCCGGGGTCTATTCGCTGCGGAGCGCGACGACCGGATCGAGCCGTCCCGCGCGTCGCGCGGGCGCCACGCCGAAGAACACGCCGACGGCCGCCGACACGCCGAACGCGAGCGCGACCGACCACCAGGCCACCGCCGTCGGCAGCGGCGTGAGCTGACCGACGATCAGCGCCACGCCCACCCCGATGACGATCCCGATGACGCCGCCGAGGGTGGTCAGCAGCACGGCCTCCAGCAGGAACTGCGTCAGCACGTCCCGCTGCCGGGCCCCGACGGCCTTGCGCAGGCCGATCTCGCGGGTCCGTTCCCGCACGCTGACCAGCATGATGTTGGTGATCCCGACGCCGCCGACGAGCAGGCTGATCCCGGCGATCGCGGCCAGCACCAGCGTGAGCAGGCTGAGGATCCGGCCGACCACGCCGAGGATCTGCTCCTGGGTGACCGCGGAGAACTTCTCCCCCGGGTAGCGCTTCTCCAGCTCGGCCACGATCGAGTTGCCGAGATCGTTGATCGTGTCCCGGTCCGGCGCCTTGACCGCGATGCCGTCCACCCGGTCGGTGCCGAGCAGCCGCTGGGCCGCGGTGATCGGGATGTAGACGGTGAGGTCCGGATCGGCCCCGGCCAGCGCGCCCGCCCCGGTCTTCGCGGTCACCCCGATCACCCGGAACCGGACGCCGGCCACCGTGAGCTGCCGGCCGACCGCGTCCTGGCCCGGGAACAGCTGATCGGCGGCGGACGAGCCCAGCACCACCACCCGCCGCCGGGTGTCCACGTCGGAGCGGCTGAGGAAGTCGCCCCGGGCGAGCGGCCGGACGAACACCTCCGGCACCGTCTCGGTCACCCCCTGCACGGTCGCGAAGATCTCCGCGTCGCCCGCCCGCAACGTCTCGCCGCTGGTCACGGTCGCGGCCACCCGCTGCGGGCCGCCGGCCAGCCGGCCGATGTCGTCGACGTCGGCCAGCGTCAGCCGGGACGAGGTCGGCGAGCTGCCGAAGGAGATCTCGCCCGGGACGACCAGCAGCAGGTTGGAGCCCAGGCCCTCGACCTGGCCCTCGACGTACTGCTTGGCGCCGGTGCCGATGGCCACCAGCATCACCACCGCGGCCACGCCGATGATCACGCCGAGCATGGTGAGCAGGCTGCGCAGCCGGTTCGCCCGCAGCGCCGTGACCGCGACCCGCCAGGCCTCACCCAGTCTCATGGAGACCCGGCCTCATCGCGCTCCCACAGCTCGGCCTGGCCGTCCCGCATCCGCAGCTGACGACGGGCCCGGGCGGCGATCTCCAGGTCGTGGGTGACCACGACCAGCGCGACCCCGCGATCCCGGTTGAGCGCCTCCAGCAGGTCCATCACCTCGGCGCCGCGGACGCTGTCGAGGTTGCCGGTCGGCTCGTCGGCCAGGATCACCTGCGGGTCGCCGACCAGGGCCCGGGCGATCGCGACCCGCTGCTGCTCGCCGCCGGAGAGCTGGTTGGGGGTGTGGTCCAGGCGGTGCTGCATGCCGACCGCGGCCAGCGCCGTCTCGGCCCGGCGCCGCCGCTCGCCCCGCCGCACACCCCGGTAGACCAGCGGCATGGCCACGTTGTCGACCGCGGACGTGCGCGGCAGCAGCTGGAAGGCCTGGAAGACGAAGCCGATCGTCTCGTTCCGGGCGTGCGCCAGCTCGTCCTGGCTCAGCGTGGCCACGTCCCGGCCGCCGACCCGCAGGGTCCCGGCGGACGGCCGGTCGAGCGCGCCGAGCAGGTGCATCAGCGTCGACTTGCCCGAGCCGGACGGGCCCACCACGGCGACGTAGCCGCCCGGTTCCACCCGGAGCGAGACCCCCCGGAGAGCCTGCACGGAGCTGTCGCCCAGCTCGTACGTCCGGGTGACGTCGACCGCCTCGAGCGCGGCCTGCGGCTCGGTCCCGGTCAGGACAGCTCCTGCCCCTCCCGGACCTGGTCCGCGCCGCGGACGACAACCTGCTCGCCGACCCGCAGACCGGCCGTCACCGCGACCGCGTCCTCGCCCTGGGTGCCGACCGTGACGTTCCGGCGCCGGGCCGCCCTGCCCTCGACCACCCAGACCGCGTCCCGGTTGCCGTCCCGCACGATGGCGGCGGCGGGCACCGAGACCGCGTCCCTCGCCGTACGGACCTGGAGGTCGGCGACGGCGCTCATCCCCGGCCGCGGGGTCGGGGCGACGGTGCCGTCGGGCATGGTGCCGCCGGAGAGGGTCAGTCGGGCCCGGTAGCTGACGCCGCCGCGGGCGGACTGGGTCGGGGACAGCCCGACCGAGGCGACCGTCGCCCGGTACCGCGCGCCCGGGACCGCGTCCAGCTCGGCCTCGGCCCTGACCCCGGGCTTGACCAGGAAGACGTCGGTCTCGTCGACGTCGGCCTCCAGCGACAGGGTGGACACGTCGACGACGGTGGCCAGCGTCGTGCCGGCGGTGACCGGGGTGCCGGGGGTGAGCGGGCCCGTGGTCTGGACGCCGTCGCCGCCGGTCGGCACCGAGCCTCCACCCAGCGCCGACGCGGCCTGCTGCTGCTGGTCCGCGGGCAGCTGGGACAGCACGCCGGAGAGGTCCGTGCTGCTGCTGGCGGCTGCTGTGGTGCCGCCGAGCTGCACGGTCCCGGCGATCGGCGCGATCACGTCGAGCGCGTCGACCGCGTTCTGCGCGACCTGGACCGCGGTCCGGGCCTGCAGCCGCTGGGCCGAGGTGAGCGAGGCGATGGCCGAGTTCAGGTTGCCGATGCCGGAGTTGATCGCGCTGATCGCGGCCCGGGCCTGGGCGGCGGCCAGCTGGTACTGGTGCTCGGCGGTGGCGATCTGGGTCAGCGCGGTCGCCCTCAGCCGCGGGTCCGGGATCGCCGCCGCGGCCCGCCTGGCTGCGTCGAAGGCGCCCTGCGCGCTGGTGTCGGCCTGGGACTGGGCGCCGCCGGACAGCAGCGCGGGGCTCGTCGGCCCCGCAGAGTCGACCTGGGCGAGCGCGGACCGGGCCTGAGTCAGCCGGGAGTCGGTCTGCGGCGAGGAGATGTGCGCGATCAGCGCCCCGGCGCCGACCCGCTGGCCGTCCTTGACGAAGACCTGCTCCACGCTGCCGGCGGCCGGGGAGGTCAGCGTGGTCGTCGCCGCGGCCTGCACGGTCGCCGGCGCCTCGACCACCTCGCTCACCGTGGACCGGCCGACGGCGGCGATCTGGATGTCCGACGAGCTCCCGGTGCACCCGGTCAACAGCACGGCGCACCCGGCGACCGCCGCGGTGGCGCCCTTGCGCGGCAGCCTCACCGGCTCATCCTAATTGCCGGATTCTCCCCCCGCCCGCCGTCCCCTCAGCCCACCCACAGCCGTGTCACCTGGGCGCCTGGTGAGCCGTCCACACCGAGCCGTCCCACCAACGCCAATGGCTCGCAGAGTGTGGGTCCGGATACCAACCGGCCGGCGGACGGGTCGGCGGAGGCGGCTCCGGGGCGACCTCCCGGCGCACCGCCGTCGTCTCGGCCGGCACGCTGTTCCGGGCCGTCGCGCCGCTCGTCCTCGTCGCGGCCCACCTGACGGCCCGCTGAGCCAGGCTCACTCGTGCAGGCGGCCCAGCTCGGCCGAGCGGTCCCGGGCAGCCTCGATCGCGTCCAGCAGCGCCGCCCGGACGCCGTGCTTCTCCAGCTCGCGGATCGCGTTGATCGTCGTACCGGCGGGCGAGGTCACGGCCTCGCGCAGTTTGACCGGGTGCTCGCCGGCGTCCCGGAGCATCACGGCGGAGCCGAGCGCGGTCTGCACCAGCAGGTCCGCGGCCACCGCCCGCGGGATGCCGAGCAGGATGCCGGCGTCGATCATCGCCTCGACCAGGTAGTAGAAGTACGCCGGGCCGCTGCCGGACAGCGCGGTCACCGCGTCCTGCTGCGTCTCCGGCACCCGGACCACCTTGCCGACCGGGCGCAGCAGCTCCTCGGTCAGCGCGAGGTGCTTCTCGCTCGCGTGCTCGCCGGCCGAGATCGCGCTCATCGCCTCGTCGACCAGCACCGGGGTGTTGGTCATGACCCGGACCACCGGCACGCCCGGCGCCAGCCGCTTGGCGTAGAAGGAAGTCGGAATGCCGGCGGCCAGCGAGATCACCAGCGACTCCCGGGAGACGTGCGGCGCGACCTCCCCGACCAGCGCGTCGATGTCCTGCGGCTTCACCGTCACCATGAGCACGTCCGCGCCGGCCGCCTCGGCCGCCGGCACCGCCCGCACGCCGTGCCGCTCCTCCAGCTCCTTGGCCCGCTCGGCCCGCCGGACCACGACCACGACGTCCTCGGGCGCGCGCCCGGCCCGCAGCAGCCCGGACAGCAGGGCCTCGCCCAGCTTGCCCGCCCCCAGGACGGCCAGCCTGGTCACGACCGCGTCGCCAGCGCGCGCAGGAAGAAGGCCACGTTGGCCGGTCGCTCGGCCAGCCGGCGCATGAAGTAGCCGTACCAGTCCACGCCGTACGGGGTGTAGACGCGGACGGGGTGCCCGGCCGCGGCCAGCCGGAGCTGCTCCTGCGGCCGGATCCCGAACAGCATCTGGAACTCGTACGAGTCGAGGGTCCGGTCGTTCGCGGCCGCCCGGTCCTGCGCGATCGCGATCAGCCGGGGGTCGTGGGTGGCGACCATCGGCCGCCCGGGCCCGGCCATCAGCACCGACAGGCAGCGCACGTACGACTTGTCCACCTCGGCGCGGTCCCGGAGGGCCACGCTCGCGGGCTCCTCGTACGCGCCCTTGCAGAGGCGGACCCGGGAGCCGGCCGTGGCCAGGTCCCGGCAGTCGCCCTCGGTCCGCTTGAGGTGGGCCTGCAGGACCGCGCCGGTGGACGGGAAGTCCTTGCGGACCTCGGCCAGGATCCGCAGCGTCGAGTCGGTGGTGGTGTGGTCCTCCATGTCGAGCGTGACCGTGGTCCCGGCCCGCTCGGCCGCCGCGCAGATCAGGTGCGCGTGCTCCAGCGCGATCCGCTCGCCGTCCCCGGGCAGCGCCTGGCCGACCGCCGACAGCTTGACGCTGACCTCGGCCTCCGGGGTCAGCCCGTCGGCCGCCAGCCGGTCCAGCACGGACAGGTACGCCTTGGCCGCCGCGGCCGCCTGCTCCGGGTCGGCGGTGTCCTCGCCGAGATGGTCGAGGCTCACGGTCAGGCCGTCGGCGACCAGCGTCCGGGTGGCGGCGATCGCGTCGTCCTCGGCCGGGCCGGGCACGAACCGGTGCACCACGTTGCGGGTCAGCGGCGCGGTCTCGACCAGGTGCTCCACCCGGGAATTCCGGGATGCCGCGAGGATCAGCGAGCGCATGCGGGTCAGCCTACGGGCGCGGTGCTCGACACCAGATGCAGCCGGGTGAACGCGAGCGCCTCGGCCAGGTCGGCCTCCCGCTCCTCCCGGTCCGCGGCTCGCCGGGTGTTCACCTCGACCACCACCGAGCCGGCGAAGCCCTGGCCGGCGAGGTGCTCCAGCAGCTCGCCGCAGGGCTGGCTGCCGCGGCCGGGCACCAGGTGCTCGTCCTTGGCCAGGCCGGTGCCGTCGGCGATGTGCACGTGCGCGAGCCGGGTGCCCATCACGGCGGCCAGCTCCAGCGGCTCGCTGTGGCTGACCGCGGTGTGGCTCAGGTCCAGCGTGTACGCGCGGTGGGCGTCGATCGTCGGGTCCCAGTCCGGCGCGTACGCCGAGACCTCCCGGCCGCGGACCCGCAGCGGGAACATGTTCTCCACCGCGAACCGGACGTCGGTCTCGTCGGCCATCCGCTCGATGCCCTGCCGGAAGCCGCGGGCGTAGTCGCGCTGCCAGCGGAACGGCGGGTGCACCACGACGGTCTTCGCGCCCAGCTTGTCGGCGGCGGCCCGGGCCCGCTCCAGCTTGACCCAGGGCTCGGTGCCCCAGACCCGCTGGGTGATGAGCAGGCAGGGCGCGTGCACGGCCAGGATCGGCACCGCGTAGTGGTCCGACAGCTTCAGCAGCGCGTCCGGGTCCTGGCTGACCGGGTCGGTCCAGACCATGACCTCCACGCCGTCGTAGCCGAGGCGGGCGGCGATCTCGAACGCGGACGCGGTGGACTCCGGGTAGACCGACGCCGTCGACAGGCCGACCGTCGCCCGCGGCACGGTGACCGGGCGAGTGCTCACCGTCCCAGCGTAAGCGCGGGCTTGCTACGCAAGATGCTGCAGGGTGAAGGCGGCTGGGAGGACCGTCAGCACGGTCGCGACCCCGATCGTGACGATCGCGGTCATCAGGTCCAGATCGTGCCCATGACGACGCCGGAGCGTACGGGCGAGGACGAGCATGAGGATGCTCACGACGCCGACCGCGGGCACCGCGTAGAAGGGGTACGTCGACCAGAGCCGGTAGAAGCCGAGCCAGATTCCGAGGCCGGCTACCGCGCCGGTGAGCGTCTGGGCCAGGAAGATGCCCCACTGCAGGAGCAACGACGGTTCGTCGAAGTGCTCGTCGTGGGTGTGGTCCTCGTGGTCCTCGGCCTCGATCTCCGGGGCCGGTCGGGTCTCCGGGTCCAGCCGACTCTCCTGGGTCAGCCGACTCTCCTGGGCCAGCCGGGTCTCCGGAGACAGCCGGGTTTCCGGGGCCAGCCGGAAGGCGCTGCGGGCGCGGCGGGCGCCGGTGTCGGTGACCTCGTCCGGGTCCGGGGCCGGGCGCGGGGCCAGCGCGGTCGCGCCGACGGACTCGGCCAGGTCGGCGCGGGTCGCGCCGTACCGCGGCGCCTCTCCGCGGTCCTCCCGGGCCGCGCCGTACCGCGGCGCCTCCGCCCGCTCCTCCCGCGCCGCGCCGCCGTGTCGCGGCGCGTCTCCGCGGTCCTCCTGGGCCGCGCCGTACCGCGGCGCCTCCGCGCGGTCCTCCTGGGCTGCGCCGTACCGCGGCGCCTTAGCGCGGTCCTCCCGGGCCGCTCCGTACCGCGGCGCCTCCGCCCGGTCCTCGCGGGCCGCGCCGTACCGCGGCGCCTCTCCGCGGTCCTCGCGGGTCTCGCGGTCCTCGCGGGTCTCGCGGTCGTCGCGGCTCTGCTCGAGGCGACTGAACAGCGTGGTGTCGCCCGGGTCGGACCGGTAGCCGGACGGTTCGGCGAGGTCCGCGCGGGTCGCCCCGTACTGCGGCGGCTCCGACCCGGCCCGGGTCTCGGCCGGCCCACTCCGATACCGCGACCCGTTCAGATCCGACCGGGACCCAGTGAGATCCGACCGCGCACCCTGCGACGTTGCGAGGTCGGGGCGGACATCCTGCGGCTCCGCCCGGTCCGACCGCGCGCTCGAGCCGGCGGTCCGCGCGGCCCGCGGCTCGGCCCGGTCGGACCCGGGGCCGTCCAGGCCTGCCCTGGGCGCACCCGGACGGGACCGGGCGGCCAGGTCTCCCCGGGCCGCAGCCAGGTCAGGCCGGGGAGCAGCCGGGCCGGACCGGGAGGCGGCGGGATCGGGCCGGGACGCGGCGGCGTCGGAACGCGGGGCGGCGAGATCGGCGCGGCCTGCGCCGTAGCGCGAGGGCTCGGAGCCGCGCGACGCCTCGGCGGAGTCGGTGCGGTAGCGGGACGGGTCGGCCAGGTCGGCGCGGGTCGCGCCGGACCCGCGCGGCTCGGCGTACCGGAGCGGCTCGCGGCTGTCGGCCGGTCCGTAGCGGCTCGGCGGTGCACCGGTCTCCGGGACCGAGCGCAGCGGCGTCCGTGACCCAGCCCCGCCGAGCGGGAACGCGGCCGGCGGCGCGGAAGCCGGCGCCTCGGGCGGCAGCCCGACGTCCACCACCCGGTACGTCGAGTGGTCCCAGACCCCGGTGTCCTCGACCGAGCGAGGCGTGTACGGATGCGAGGTCGGCGGATCGGGCGGTGCCGGCGGTGCCGGCGGGGTGCCGTCAGCGGAACCCCGCGAGTGACGTCCCATGCCGCTCCCCATCCCCGTTCGGCCGACGGAAAGTGAATGACACTCCCTACCAGGCCCGGAGAGCAAATCAGGTGGCGTAGCGTGACCGCCGTGACCGTGGCGGTATCGCGTGAGGTGGGCCTGGACTTCGTCCGGGAGTGGGTCGAATTCGCCGACCCGGCCGACGAGGAGCACCGGATCCGGGCCGACCTGACCTGGTTGTGCTCGCGCTGGACCTGCATCTTCGGCCGCGGCTGCCGCGGCATCGACGCCGACCGCCCGGAGGACGGCTGCTGCTCGCACGGCGCCTTCTACTCCGACACCGCCGACGAGAAGCGGGTCAACCGGGCGTCGAAGGAGCTGACCGCGGCCGACTGGCAGTTCCACAAGATCGGCACCAAGAAGGGCATCACGGTCAAGGACAGCGTCGGCGACGACGACCAGCGCCGCCGGACCCGTACGGTCGACGGCGCCTGCCTGTTCCTCAACCGGCCCGGGTTCGCCGGCGGCGAGGGCTGCGCGCTGCACGCGCTGGCGCTGCGGACCGGCCGGCACCCGCTGGAGACCAAGCCGGACGTCTGCTGGCAGCTGCCGATCCGGCGCGAGCAGGACTGGGTCGAGCGCCCGGACGGCACCAAGGTGCTGGTCTCGACGGTGACCGAGTTCGACCGCCGGTCCTGGGGCGAGGGCGGCCACGACCTGCACTGGTGGTGCACGTCGTCACCGGACGCGCACATCGGCGGCGATCACCTCTACGTCTCCTACGGCCCGGAGCTGACCGCGCTCCTGGGCGAGGAGGCCTACGCCGAGCTCGCCCGCCTCTGCGAAGCCCGCGTCTCCACCGGCCTCATCGCCCCCCACCCCGCCGGCCCGAGCCGCTAGGCGACCCGCGCCCGCTTCGCCCAGAGGTAGAGCTCACACCCGAGGCACAGCCCGAACACGGAGTTGAGGAACGCCGCGATCAGCCCGAGGCCCGCGGAGATCTCGACCGCCCACGGCACCCCGGCCAGCGCCAGCGCGAGGCCGAGCCCGGTGACGACGAGCCCGACAGTCTGCGCGAACCGCGGCGGCCGCGCGTCCTCCCGCTCGCCCGGCGGACCGAGCCGGGGCCGGACCAGCGTCCGGTAGACCCACCCGTACGGCGCGGCGCCGACGCCCCGGAGCGCGCCGGTCGCGAACACGACGACCTGCACCGCCAGCACCCAGATGCTGCCGGTGAGCAGGGCGACCGCGAGCACCACCGCGGTGATCGCGGCGGCGAACCGGGGTCCGCGCGGGTCGATCATCGGACGCCAGCCTCGGCCAGCGCGGCCTCGATGTCGGCGGCGGCCGGCACGCCCGCGGCCCGGCGCACCACCCGGCCGGCCGGGTCGAGCACCAGCAGCGTCGGTGTCCGGCGAACCCCGAACCGGCGGACCAGGTCGTCCCGGACGGCCGCGTCGACCTCGACGTGCTCGACGCCCGGAATGCCGGCGGCCGAGGCGGCCAGCAGCCGGTGCGCGGCCCGGCAGGGCTGGCAGAAGTCGGTGGAGAACTGGACCAGCGTCGCCCGGGACCCGAGCGGCGCCCGCAGCGCCCCCTCGTCCAGCACCTCACCCGGCGCGGTGCTCCGCAGCCGCCCGTCCGTACGCCGCCGCCACACCCCGACCGCCCCCGCCGCCCCGACCGCCAGCGCCAGCACCACGACCCGCCACACCAAGTCCACGCCACTGAGACAACCCCTTCGCCCGCCGCATTCCCGACCGATCCGGTCGGGATACCGGTGGAGCCGGACGGGGAAGGAGTGCTGGCATGACTCGTACCGAGACCGCACTGCCGGAGGTGGTGGCGCCGGCGCAGTGGCGTGCCGCGCGCATCGAGTTGCTGGCGAAGGAGAAGGAGTTCACCAAGGCCAGGGACGCACTCGCGGCGGAGCGGCGCCGGCTGCCGATGGAGGAGGTGACCGCGGACTACGCGTTCACCGGCCCGGCCGGCGAGGTACGGCTGCCGGACCTGTTCGAGGGCCGGCGCCAGCTGCTGATCTACCACTTCATGTTCGACCCGGACTGGGACGAGGGCTGCCCGTCCTGCTCGTTCCTGGCCGACAACATCGGGCACCTGTCCCACCTGCACGCCCGCGACACGACGCTGGCTCTGGTGTCCCGCGCGCCCTACCCGAAGCTGGCCGCGTACCAGGAGCGGATGGGCTGGGTCGTCCCGTGGTATTCGTCGGCCGGCAGCGACTTCAACTACGACTTCCGGGTCACGTACGACCCGGCCAAGGGGTCGACCGAGTACAACTACCGGGACCGGGCCGACGCCCCGGACTGGCAGGGCTGGACCGGCGAGTCACCGGGGACCAGCGCGTTCCTGCGCGAGGGCGACCAGGTCTTCCACACGTACTCGTCCTACGCCCGCGGCGGCGACCTGATGATCGGCACGTACAACTGGCTGGACCTGACCGCGCTGGGACGGCAGGAGGGCTGGGAGCAGCCGCCGGGGCGGTCCGACAGCCCGGAGATCATGGGCTGGCTGCACCGGCACGACCAGTACTGACCTCAGGTCTCGAACTTGTAGCCCAGCCCGCGCACCGTCACCAGGTGCCGCGGGTTGGACGGGTCCGGCTCGATCTTCGCCCGCAGCCGCTTGACGTGGACGTCGAGCGTCTTGGTGTCGCCGACGTAGTCAGAGCCCCAGACCCGGTCGATGAGCTGGCCCCGGGTCAGCACCCGGCCGGCGTTGCGCAGCAGCAGCTCGAGCAGGTCGAACTCCTTCAGCGGCAGCGGCACGGTCCCGCCGTCGACGGTGACCACGTGCCGCTCGACGTCCATCCGGACCGGGCCGGCCTCGAGCGCCGCGGCCGCCGACTCCGGCTCGGCCTCGCCGCCGCGGCGGCGCAGCACCGCGCGGATCCGGGCCACCAGCTCCCGGGACGAGAACGGCTTGGTCACGTAGTCGTCCGCGCCGAGCTCCAGCCCGACGACCTTGTCGATCTCGGAGTCCCGCGCGGTCAGCATGATCACCGGGACGTTCGAGCGCTGTCGCAGGGTGCGACAGACCTCGGTGCCGGACAGCCCCGGCAGCATGAGGTCGAGCAGCACCAGGTCGGCGCCGGACCGGTCGAACTCGCTGAGCGCGTCCGGACCGGTGCCCGCCACCGCCACCTCGAAGCCCTCCCGGCGCAGCATGTACGACAAGGCGTCGGAGAACGACTCCTCGTCCTCCACCACGAGCACGCGCGTCACAGGTTTCCTCTCTCGTCGGGACCGCCGGCCGGTACGGACACCGGCGGCTCCTCGTCCTCAGTGGCCGGCTCCGCCCGGGAGCCGGCGACCGGCAGGCGCATCGTGAACGTGGAGCCGGAGCCCTCGACGCTCCACACGCTCACCCCGCCGCCGTGGTTGGTCGCGATGTGCTTGACGATGGCCAGCCCCAGCCCGGTGCCGCCGGTGGCCCGGGAGCGGGCCGGGTCGGAGCGGTAGAACCGCTCGAAGACCCGCTCCAGGTCGCGCTCGGCGATGCCGATGCCCTGGTCGCTGACGGAGATCTCGACGTGGCCGTCCCGGCGCCGGGTGCCGACCGCGATCCGCGTCCCCGCCGGGCTGTACGCGATCGCGTTGTCGACCAGGTTCACCAGCGCGGTGACCAGCTGGGACTCGTTGCCGCAGACGGTCAGCCGGCCCTGCCCGCCGGACACGACGACGATGCCGCCGGACTCGGCCGCGAGCCGGGTCCGGTCCAGCGCCTCGGAGACGACCTCGTCCACCTCGACCACGGCCGGGGACGGCAGCGGCTCGGCCCCCTGCAGCCGGGACAGCTCGATCAGCTCGGCCACCAGCCGGCCGAGCCGGGTGCCCTCGTGCTGCATCCGGCCGGCGAACCGGCGGATCGCCTCCGGGTCGTCGGCCGCGTCCTGGACCGCCTCGGCCAGCAGGGTCAGCGCGCCGACCGGGGTCTTCAGCTCGTGCGAGACATTGGCGACGAAGTCGCGCCGGACCGCCTCCAGCCGCCGGGTCTCGGTGACGTCGTCCAGCAGGAGCGCCACGTACCCGCTCTCGACCAGCGGGGCGACCCGGGCGCTGACCGCGATCGGCTCCCGCCCGAGCCGGCCGCGGGTGTCGACCACGCCGTACCGGGCCTCGCCGTCGCGGCGGGCGGCCCGGGCCAGCCGGCGCAGGTCCTCGACCACCACCCGACCGCCGCGGACCACGCCCATCTGCCGCGCGGCGGGATTGGCCAGCACCACCTCGTCGGCCGGGTCGAGCACGACCGCGGCCGTGCCCATGACCTCCAGCACCCGGCGGGCCAGCGTCGGCGGCACCGGGTCGGCCGGCCGGACCGGCGGGGTCGGGCCCGTGGCTGTGGAGCGCCGGCTGGTCAGGCTCAGCGCGACGAGAACGCCGACAGCCGCCCCGACCAGCAGGGCAGCAGCGACCGCCACGACCTCCACACCGACGATCGTACGGTCGTCCGGGAGTCGTTCCCGCCCTGCGAGAGGCCCGTACGGCCTGGTCGGCGGAGGAGTTCACCGAGCGTACGAGCGCGGTTCACCGCGCACCCGGCCGGGTAGCCCGGTCCCGACTACCCTCGGCCGCACAGCACGCCCACCAGAGCAGGAGGTGTCACGCATGCGGGAGACGTTCCACGGAGAGCTCGACCAGATCGGCCGGACCCTGGTCGAGATGAGCCAGGCGGTGGCGGTCGCGATGCGCGACGCCACCACCGCGTTGCTCGACGCCGACCTCACGACGGCCGAGAAGGTCATCTCCGAGGACGCGCACGTCGACAAGCTGCGGGACGACCTGGAGGCCCGGGCGTTCGACCTGCTGGCCCGGCAGCAGCCGGTCGCGATCGACCTGCGCACCGTGATCACCAGCCTCAAGGCGGTCGCCGACCTGGAGCGGATGGGCGACCTGGCCCTGCACGTGGCCAAGGTCGCGCGGATGCGCTACCCGGCCGCGGCCGTGCCGGACGACGTCCGCGGCACCATCCGGGAGATGGGCGACATCGCGCTGTCGATCGTGGACAAGACGACCCAGGTGCTGGAGGGCCAGGACATCGAGCTGGCCGAGCAGCTGGAGCGCGAGGACGACGCGATGGACGCGCTGCACCGACGGCTGTTCACCGCGCTGCTCGAGGACGACTGGGCGCACGGCATGGAGCCGGCCATCGACATCACGCTGATCGGCCGCTACTACGAGCGGTACGCCGACCACGCCGTCTCCGTCGCCCGCCAGGTGATCTTCCTGGTCACCGGCGAGCCGGCGCCGCTGCCGAGCTCGATCACCTCGGGCGCGACGGAGACGGCGCTCGGGGCCTAGCGACCCACCCGGCGCAGCGCGTCCGGGGTCAGGTCGGCGATCCGCGGGTAGCCGTCCACGGCCATGGTCAGGTCGGTCTCGGCCAGCAGGCTGCGCAGCACATGCTCGATCCCGGCCTGCCCGCCCGCCGCCAGCCCGTACGCGTAGGGCCGGCCGACGCCGACCGCGCTCGCGCCCAGCGCCAGCGCCTTGACCACGTGCGCGCCGCCGCGCACGCCGGAGTCGAACCAGACCGGGACGCCGCCCGCCGCCTCGACCACGCCGGGCAGGCACTCCAGCGCCGGCAGCCCGCCGTTGGCCTGCCGGCCGCCGTGGTTGGAGCAGTAGATGCCGTCCACCCCGGCGTCGACGGCCCGCCGGGCGTCGTCCGGGTGGCAGATGCCCTTGAGCAGCAGCGGCAGCGCGGTCAGGGAGCGCAGCCAGGGCAGGTCGGCCCAGGACAGCTGCGGGGTGCCGAAGATCGCGGCCCAGAGCTGGGTCGCCGCCTGCGGGTCGTCCTCGGGCGCGGCCGCCAGCCGGGACCGGAAGACCGGGTCGGTGAAGTAGTTGGCCAGGCAGAGCCCGCGCAGCTGCGGGAAGCTGGCCAGGGTCAGGTCCCGCGGCCGCCAGCCCAGGGTGAGCGTGTCCAGCGTGACGACGATCCCGGCGTACCCGGCGGCCTCGGACCGGTGTACGAAGCTCTCGGTCAGCTCCCGGTCGTCGGGCGGGTAGAGCTGGAAGAAGCCGGGGGTGTCGCCGAGCGCGGCGGCCACGTCCTCCAGCGGGTCCTGCATGAGGGTCGAGGCCACCATCGGCACCCCGGTGGCCGCGGCGGCCCGGGCGGTGGCCAGGTCGCCGTGCCCGTCCGGGTCGCAGAGCCCGATCACCCCGACCGGGGCCAGCAGCAACGGCGTCGGCAGCCGGTGCCCGAACAGCTCCACCGACAGGTCCCGCTCGGCCGCGCCGACCAGCATCCGGGGCATCAGCCCCCACCAGTCGAACGCCTCGACGTTGACGTCCTGGGTCCGCTCGTCCCCGGCCCCGCCGGCCACGTACGACCAGAGCTCCGGCGACAGCGCCGCCTCCGCCCGCCGGGCCAGCTCGGGCCAGGACATCGGCAGCTCCGGCCGGATCCCGGCCAGCCCGGCGAAGTACGTCTCCAGCTGCCAGTCGCCGTAGTTGGGCACCGGCGGGCTACCGGCCCTGGTTCTTCACGGCCTCGATCGACTCGGCCGCCGCGTCCGGGTCGAGGTAGGTGCCGCCGGTGGTGACCGGCTTCATCGCGTCGTCCAGCTCGTACAGCAGCGGGATGCCGGTGGGGATGTTGAGCCCGACCACGGCCTCGTCCGACAGGCCGTCGAGGTGCTTGACCAGCGCCCGCAGCGAGTTGCCGTGCGCGGCCACCACGACCGGCCGGCCCAGCCGCAGGTCCGGCACCAGCGCGTCGTACCAGTACGGCAGCATCCGGGTGACGACGTCGGCCAGGCACTCGGTGCGCGGCATGGTCTCCAGCAGGTCGGCGTAGCGCGGGTCGCCGGCCTGGGACCACTCGTTGTCGTCGTCCAACGGCGGCGGGGGCTCGTCGTACGAGCGGCGCCAGCGCATGAACTGCTCGTCGCCGTACTTCTCCCGGGTCGCGGCCTTGTCCAGGCCCTGCAGCGCGCCGTAGTGCCGCTCGTTGAGCCGCCAGTGCCGCCTGACCGGGATCCAGGACCGGTCGGCCGCGTCCAGGGCCAGCTCCGCGGTCCGGATCGCCCGGCGCAGCAAGGAGGTGTGCACCACCGCGGGCGCCAGGCCGGCGTCGCGGACGAGCTCGCCGGCGTGCCGGGCCTCGGCCATCCCCTTGTCCGACAGGCCCACGTCGACCCAGCCGGTGAACAGGTTCTTCGCGTTCCACTCGCTCTCGCCGTGCCGCAGCAGCACCAGGGTCGCCGTCACGGTGCCAGCCTATTCGCGGGTCAGCTCGGTGAGAGCAGTGAGGGTGCGCCAGTTGCGGGCGGTCGCGTGCACGCCCAGCTTCTTCAGCGCCCGGTCGACGTTCGGCCGGCCGGTCGCGTCGTGCCAGTCGATGACCACCTCCTCGCCCCGGTGCGCGACCCGGATCGGGGCGTAGTCGCCGGCCAGGAACGTCTCGACCAGCTCGGCCTCGGGCGCCCCGGACAGGTGCAGGACCGCGACCAGCTTCGGGTGGTCGGCCGCCGCGTCCGGGAACGGGTTCCAGTCCAGCACCGCGGCCAGCTGCCGCCCGGTCCGCATCATCACCGGGGTGTCGACCTCGAAGTGCTCGCCGATCAGGTCGTGCACGGCCTGTCCGACCTTGGCCGGGGAGCGCATCGTCGAGTCGAGCACCACGTTGCCGCTGTTCACGTACGTCTTCACGCCGGTGAAGCCGGCGTCGGTCAGCACCGTCCGGAGCTTCGGCATCGAGACCTTGTTGTGGGCCCCGAGGTTCACCGCGCGCAGCAACGCCACCCAGGTCGGCATGGGCGGCAGACTACGGCGCGGCCCCGCGCAGCACGGTGTCGACCAGCTCGGCCAGCTGGTCGTCGGACAGCCGGCCGCGTCGCAGCCGGATCCGCGAGGTCACCGGCGAGATGAGCAGATCCACCAGCAGGTCCAGATCGGCGCCGGGCCGGACCAGCCCCTCCGCGACCGCGCGCCGCAGGATCCCGGCCAGGTACTCGCGGCGCGGTCGCACGCTCTGCCGCCAGACGTCCGCGACCAGCTCCGGGTACTCGTCGGCGTCGACGAGCAGCCGGTTCATCAGCCGGGTCCACCGCCCGGACCGGTCCTCGTACGCGGTGGAGCGCAGGAAGTGCAGCAGGTCGCCCCGCACCGAGTCCCCCGGCGCGGCCTCGGCCGGGGCCTTGAGCCCGCTCACCACCGCGACGAGCAGCTCCTCCCGGGTCGGCCAGCGCCGGTAGACGGTCGTCTTGGCCACCCCGGCCCGGGCCGCGACCGCCTCCACGCTGAACCCGCCGATGCCGCGCTCGGACAGCAGCTCGGCGGCCGCCTCCCGGATCGCCTGCTCGGCCTCGGCGCTGCGCGGGCGGCCGCGGACCGGCGCGGTCATCGCGCGCCCGCCACCTCGACCGGCTCGGGCGACCCGGCCTCGCCACGCGACCCGGCGCCGGAGCCGACCGGGACAGCCAGCTCGCTCTGACCGGTCTCGACCGACCCACCGCTGGCCCGGCGGCCGGGCAGGAACAGCCAGACCACCGCCGAGCCGAGCAGCACCGCGGCCACCGCGCACAGCGCGGTCACGTGCATGGCGTGCACGAACGCCTCGTTCGCGGCCTGCTGCAGCGCGCCGGCCCGCGGCCCGGCCGATCCGAGCGCGGCCAGCGTGCCGCCGATCGACTCGGCCGCGTCCGTGCGCAGCGCCGACGGCAGCACGTTCACCGCGGAGCCGAGCCCGTCCCGGTAGACCGTGGACAGCACCGAGCCCAGGATCGCGACCCCGAGCGCGCCGCCGACCTGCCGGATCGTGTTGTTCACGGCCGAGCCGGCGCCGGACTTCGAGCGCGGGATCGCGCCCATCACCGCGTTGGTCGCCGGCGCCATCACGTTGCCCATGCCCAGGCCCTGGACCACCAGGATCAGCTCGACGAACCAGAGCGGCGAGTCGGCGGTGATCTGCGTCTGCAGCGCGAAGCCGATGGCGACCACGATCATCGCGGTCCCGACCAGCACCCGGGTGCCGAACCGGCGGGCCAGCTTCGAGCTCTGCGGCGCGGTGAACACGATCGCCGCCGCCACCGCGACCAGGCAGAGCCCGGCGTCGAACGGCGAGTAGCCGCGGACCGCCTGCAGGTAGAAGGAGAAGTAGAACGTCACGCCCATCAGCGCGAAGAACACCAGGCCGATGGCGGTGGTGGCCGCGGACAGCTGCGGGTTGCGGAACAGCGTGATGTCCAGCGACGGGTGGCTGCTGCGCCGCTCCAGCAGGACGAAGGCGGTCAGCAGGGCCAGGCCGGCGACGATCGGACCGAGCACCAGCGCGCTGCCCCAGTCGTTCTGCTGGCCGCCGCGGATGATGCCGTAGACCAGCGCGACCAGCCCGGCGATCGACAGCAGCACGCCGGGCGGGTCGATCCTGCTCGGGCTGGGGTCCTTGGAGTCCGGCACGATCAGCGCCACCAGCACGATGCCGACGATCACCACCGGCACGTTGATGAGGAAGACCGAGCCCCACCAGAAGTGCTCCAGCAGGAAACCGCCGGTGATCGGGCCGAGCGCGATCGCGACGCCGCTGAAGCCGGCCCAGATGCCGATGGCCTTGCCGCGCTCGTGCGGCTCGAAGACGTTCGTGATGATCGAGAGCGTCTGCGGCAGCACCGCGGCGCCGCCTATCCCCATCAGCGCCCGGAACGCGATGAGCTGGCCGGTGTTCTGCGAGAACGCGGCCAGCACGGACATCAGCCCGAAGATCCCGAGTCCGAGCAGCAGGGCCTTCTTGCGCCCGTGCCGGTCACCGAGGATCCCCCAGGTGAACAACAGGCCGGCGAACACCAGGACGTAGGAGTTCACCGCCCACTCGACATCGGCCTGGGACGCGTGCAGGTCCTCCTGGATGGTCTTCAGCGCCACGTTGAGGATCGTGTTGTCGAGGATCACCACCAGCAGGCTGATCACCAGCACGCCGAGGATCCACCAGCGCCTTGCCTGCACCGTCTCTCTATCCACGTGGGCAGACGGTACGAGCCGTTTTTTCGATACGCAACCGGATCGTATCGAAAGTGTCAGACGCCACTGTCGGGGTCGGCGAACCGGGCGAACGCCCGCAGGTTGGCCAGCGACTCGCCGCGCTTGACCCGCCAGGCCCACTCGCGCTTGATCGAGTCGCCGAAGCCGAGCTTGAGCATCGTGTCGAAGTTCTCGTCCGCGTACGTGAGCACGGCGCCGAGCAGCCGGTCGAGCTCGTCCGGCGTCACCGCGGCCAGCGGCAGCCGGCCGACCAGGTAGACGTCGCCGTCGCGGTCCAGGGAGAAGGCCACGCCGTACATCCGGCTGTTGCGTTGGAGCAGAAAGTCGTACAGCTCGGCCTGGTTCTCGTCGGCGTGGCGCATCACGAACGCCTCGACCAGCAGCGCGTGGTCGCCGGCGATGAGCCAGCAGGGCGTGGCCAGCCGGTGCGTGCCGGGCAGCGTGACCAGGTACGACCCCTCGCCGGTCCGCTGGAACTCCAGCTCCCGGTCGGTGAGCGTGTCGGCGATGACCTGGTCGAGCTCGGCGCGCGTCATGGTCCCCCCACCGCGGTGGCGAGCCGGTAGGCGGCGCCACGGTCCGCGAGGGCGCCACGATAGGCGACCAGCAGGCCCTCGGCCGTGCGCTGCCAGGAGAACCGCTCCGCGTGCATACGGGCGGCGCCGGCCATCGCGACCCGCAGGCCCGGGGCGGCGACCAGCCGGTCGATCGCGGCGGCGAAGTCGGCCGGCCGGCGGGAGTCGACCAGCAGGCCCGAGACCCCGTCCCGGACCGCGGTCGGCAGGCCGCCGACCGCGCTCGCGACGACCGGGGTGCCGCAGGCCTGGGACTCCAGCGCGACCAGGCCGAAGGACTCGCTGTGGCTGGGAACGACGGTCACGTCGGCGGCCCGGTACCAGTCCGCCAGCTGCTCCGCGCCGGCCGGCGGCTCGAACCGGACCAGGTCGGTGATGCCGAGCCGCGCGGCCAGCTTGTGCAGGGCCTCGGGGCGGTCGAGCCCGGACCCGCTCGGCCCGCCGACCACCGCCACCTGCAGCCGGTGCCGCAGCTCCGGCTGCCGCTCGAGCAGCTCCGGGACGGCCCGGAGCAGCAGGTCGGGCGCCTTGAGCGGCTGGATGCGCCCGACGAACAGCAGCAGCACCGCGTCCGGGGGCACGCCCAGGCGGGTCCGCGCGGCGGACGCGTCGGCCATCCGGAACAGCTCCAGGTCGACCCCGGGCGGCACCGTGACGACCTGGTCGTCGCGGGCGCCGTAGAGCGACTGCAGCTGGTGGGCCTCGTCGGCGGTGGAGGCGACCAGCCGGTCGGCCTCGGCCACCACCCGGTCCTCGCCGATCAGCCGGGCCAGCGGCTCGGGCGCGTCGCCGTCGGCCAGCGAGGCGTTCTTGACCTTGCCCAGGGTGTGCGCGGAGTGCACCAGGGGCACCGCCCAGCGGGACCCGGCCACCCGTCCGACCTGGCCGGACAGCCAGTAGTGGGAGTGCACCAGGTCGTAGAAGCCGGGGTCGTGGCGGGCCTCGACCCGCAGCACCTCGGAGGTGAACGTGCAGAGCTGGGCCGGCAGGTCGACCTTGTCCAGCCCCTCGTACGGGCCGGCGACGACGTGCCGGACCAGGACGCCCGGCGCGACCTCGACCACCGGCGGCAGCGTGCTGGAGGTGGCCCGGGTGAACACGTCCACGGCCACGCCCATCTCGGCCAGGCGCCGGGAGACCTCGAGCACGTAGACGTTCATGCCGCCGGCGTCGCCGGTGCCGGGCTGGTCCAGCGGCGAGGTGTGCACCGACAGCGTGGCGACCCGCCGGGGACGAGAACGCGAGAACGGAACCACCGCACGGCCCACCGGCACAGCCACCTCCGCCTGTCCACTCTCAACGGGCGCAGTACGCCCGGAAGAGGCCAACAGCGCGGCCGCCCGAAATCTGCCCGACCCGCTCCGAACGAGAGTCGAGTCACCCGGCCGGGGTGCCCTACGGCCAGATCAGCAGCGGGTTGGCGGGCCCGGCCGGGTGCCGTCGGTGGCCCGGAGGTTCTCGGCCGGCGCGCGGTCGCCGGGCGGTAGCGCGGGTCACGAACGGGGAAGGAGCGCAGGCATGACGATGGCGACGACGCCGGCCGCGGCCGCCGGTACCTGGCTGCTCGGCGGGGACCTGCCCGTGACCCGGATGGGATACGGCGCGATGCAGCTCGCGGGCAAGGGCGTGTTCGGGCCGCCCGAGGACCCGGACCGGGCCCGGGCGGCGCTGCGCAAGGCGGTCGAGCTCGGCGTCACCCACATCGACACCAGCGACTTCTACGGCCCGTACGTGACCAACGAGATCCTGCGCGACACCCTCAGCCCGTACGGGGACGAGCTGGTGTTCGTGACCAAGGTCGGCGCCCGCCGGGACGAGCAGGGCAACTGGCTGCACTGGCTGGACCCGGCCGGGCTGCGCCAGGCTGTCGAGGAGAACCTCGAGCACCTCGGGCTGGACCGGATGGACGTGGTCAACCTGCGGGTCGGCGAGACCGACGGGGCGGCCCAAGGCTCGATCGCGGCCGGGTTCGAGGCGCTGGCCGGGCTGCGCGAGGAGGGCCTGATCCGGCACCTCGGGGTGAGCAACGTGACCGCGGCCCAGCTGGACGAGGCGCTCGCGATCGCGCCGGTCGCCTGCGTGCAGAACATGTTCAACGTCTGGTCCCGCAACGACGACGCGCTGGTGGACCGGTGCAACGAGCAGATGATCGCGTACGTGCCGTACTTCCCGCTGGGCAGCGCGTTCCAGCCGATGGGCTCGACCGAGCGGCTGGACGGGGTGGCGGCCAAGCACGGGGTGTCGGTGCACCAGGTCGCGCTGGCCTGGCTGCTGCACCGCTCGCCCGCGATCCTGGTCATCCCGGGCTCGGGCGACCCGGCCCACGTCGAGGACAACGTGGCCGCGGCCGCGCTCCGGCTGGACCTCGACGACCTGGCCGCGCTGGAGGGCACCGCCGGCTGATCCCGGCGGGCGCGACCACAGGCTGAGGCGCGATTACAGGCTGAGGCCGACCAGGCGGGGTTCCGGGCGCAGGGTGACACCGAAGCGGGCCTGCACCCCGGCCCGGACCTCGCGGGCCAGCGCGACCAGGTCGGCCGCGCTGCCGCCGCCCCGGTTGGTCAGGGCCAGCGTGTGCTTGGTCGAGATGCCGACCGGACCGGTGCCGTAGCCCTTGGCGAACCCGGCGTGCTCGATCAGCCAGGCCGCGGACAGCTTCCGCCCGTCCCCCGCCGGCCAGGACGGGTACGCCGTACCCGGGTCCAGCCGGGCCTCGAAGCCGGCCACCTCGGCGGCGGACAGGATCGGGTTGGTGAAGAACGAGCCCGCGCTCCAGGTGTCCGGGTCGGCGTCGTCGAGGACCATGCCCTTGCCGCCGCGCAGCCGGAGCACGGCCGCGCGGACGTCGGCCGGCGGGGCGATGTCGCCGACGGCCCGGGCCAGCTCGGCGTACCGCGGGGCGGACTTGCCGCCGGCGCGCAGGGCGAAGGCGACGCGGAGCACGACGTACCGGTCGGTGTGCTTGAACAGCGAGTCGCGGTAGCCGAAGCGGCAGTCGGCCGGAGCCAGCCGCAGCGTCTCGCCGGTCTCGCGGTCGTACGCGTCGACGCGGGTGATCGTGTCCGCGACCTCCTGGCCGTACGCGCCGACGTTCTGGACCGGGGACGCGCCGACCAGGCCGGGGACACCGGACAACGCCTCGATCCCGGCCCAGCCCTCGGCCACGGTCCGGGCGACCAGCGTGTCCCAGGGCTCGCCGGCCTCGACGGTGAGCGTGCGGGTGTCGCCGTCGGACTCGACCGCGACGCCGCGGGACCGGATCAGCACGACCCGGCCGGGCCAGCCGGCGTCGGCGACCACGAGGTTCGACCCGCCGCCGACCAGCAGCATCGGCTCGCCTGCGGTGTCGGCGGCGCGGACCGCCTCGACCAGCTCGTCGGCCGACGAGGCCTCGACCAGCGTGGCGGCCGGGCCACCCAGCCGCAGCGTCGTCAACCCGGCCAGCGCCACCGCGCTCCGCACCTGCACGGCACAACAGTACGGACGCGCCCGTCGCCTAGGATCGGGCGCCGTGAGGAAGGGGCCGCGGCTCGCGGCCGGGCGAGCCCGGGCGCTCGGCCTGCCCACCCGTGGCACCACCGCCCCCAACCGGCTGCGCCGGATCGACCGCTGGATCGTCGGCACCCAGTCGGCCCGGCTGCGGGACGCCGTCGACCCGCTGGTCGTCGACCTCGGTTACGGCGCCAGCCCGGTCACCACGGTCGAGCTGGCCGGCCGGCTGGCCGACGTCCGCAAGGACGTCCGGGTGCTCGGGCTGGAGATCGACCCGGACCGGGTCGCCGCCGCGGCCGGGAGCGCCGACCCGCCGCGGCTGGAGTTCGCCCGCGGCGGGTTCGAGCTGGCCGGCCGCCGGCCGGTGCTGGTCCGCGCCCTCAACGTGCTCCGCCAGTACGAGGAGGCGGCCGCCGCGCAGGCCTGGACCGAGATGTGCGGCCGGCTGGCCCCGGGCGGGCTGCTCGTCGAGGGCACCTGCGACGAGGTCGGCCGGCGCGCCTGCTGGGTCGCGCTGGACGCGAGCGGCCCGCTGACGATCACGCTGGCGGCCCGGGTCGCCGACCTGGAGCGGCCCAGCGACCTGGCCGAGCGGCTGCCCAAGGCGTTGATCCACCACAACGTCCCCGGTCAGCCCGTGTACGACCTGCTCCAGGCGCTCGACCGGACCTGGGCCGTCGGCGCCCCGTACGCGGCCTTCGGACCGCGGCAACGCTGGGTCGCGGCGGTCGAGCGGCTGGCCGAGGAGGGCTGGCCGGTCGTCGGCGGGCGGTCCCGGTGGCGTTTGGGCGAAGTGACGCTGCGGTGGGCGTCGGTGTCTTCTCCGTGATTACTTCGACACGATCGGGGGAGGAATACACCAGGAGAGTGACCGGTGCCCGATAACAGTGGAACGATGCCGCGCGTGGTCGCGGAGACGCAGGGGGTGAGCGCCACGACGGAGGATTCCACCGCCGGCGCCGGCCGCGCCCGGCGGGACTGGTGGGTGGCGGCGCTGCGCCGGGAGGGCGCGACGTTCGCCGACGCCGCGAAGGCGGCCGACCCGGACGACGACGTCCCGACCTGCCCGGGCTGGGACGTCCGCCGGCTGGTCTCCCACCTGTCCCGGGTGCACCGCAGCGCGACCACCGGCGTCCTCGACGGCACCGTCGAGCCGCCCGCCCTGGCCTCGCGGCCGCCCGAGGACGACTCCAAGGTCCTGGCCTGGTACGGGGAGGGTCTGGAGAAGCTGCTGCAGGTCTTCACCGACGCCGAGCCGCACCTGGACGACTTCTGGCCCCGCCGGATGGCCCACGAGACGACCGTGCACCGCTTCGACGCGGAGCTCTCGGCGTACTCGAAGGCGGGCGGGTTCGACCCGGAGCTGGCCGCGGACGGGGTCGGCGAGGTCGTGGAGAGCATGCTGCAGCTGCGGGCCGGCGACGAACCGCTGGCCTCGGCCATGGGCGACGTGCTGGTCGAATGCACCGACACCGGCGACCGCTGGCTGGTCTCGCTCACCCCGGGCCGGGTCACCGCCGCCCGGGCCGAGCAGCGGCCGCGCCGGGTCGACGCCCGCATCGCCGGACCGGCCGCAGACCTGTATCTGGTGCTCTGGGGACGGCTGCCGCTGGACCCGGTCGAACCCGGCCGCACCCGCCGCCGGAAGGTCGAGGTGACCGGCGACCGGGCGCTCGCGGAGCTGGTCCGGACCGGCTAGTCCGGCCGCACCCGTTCGGCACAGTGCACGGGAAGGTGAACGTCAGGTGCGATAGGTGCGGCAGGGGGCTTCCGACGACTACGGTCGTCTTCGTGGACCCCCTTCTCGTCACCGAACGTCTCATCGCGCGTCCGTGGACGCTGGAGGAGCCGGATCTGGCCGCTGCCTACGACATCTACTCGCGACCCGAGGTTGCGCAGTGGATCGGGGCGCCCATGGAGCCGGCCGAGATCAAGATCAGGATCGAGCGCTGGTCCCAACCCACCGACGACCCGACGTACGGGGTGTGGGCGGTCGAGGAGCTTTCCCAGCCCGATCGTCCGATCGGCAGCGTGCTGCTCCGCCCGCTCCCACCGGCCGAGGAGGACGTCGAGGTCGGCTGGCATCTGCACCCCGCGGTCTGGGGCCGGGGCTACGCGACCGAGATCGGCCGGGCCGCCGCGGCGCGCGCGTTCAGCACGGGCATCGACGAGGTCTTCGCGATCGTCCGGCCCGGCAACGAGCGCTCCAGCCAGGTCGCCCGCCGCCTCGGCATGTCCTACGTCGGGACGACCGACAAGTACTGGGGGCTGCACGCGGAGCTGTTCCGGCTCCGCCCGGCCGACCTCATCGAGGCCGCCGACCTGAGCCGCTTCGCGACCCGCTGACGCCGGGCCCGCTCTACCAGCGGCTGCTGCCGCCGCCCTGGACCTCGCGGACCGCGGGCCGCACGTCGACCATGTAGACGATCGAGGCGACGATCCCGGCCAGGCCAAGGATGCCGAGCGGCCCGAACAGCAGGCCGACGACCAGCGCGATCGCGGTGATGGCGAGCCAGGCCGGCTTGGTCAGCTTGCCGGCGACCTCGAACGCCTTGGACGGGCGCATGACGCAGTCGACGAGCGCCCACCCCTGCAGCACGACGATCGCCAGCGAGATGATGGACAGGAGCGCGTTGTTCAACCCGAACACCCCTTCAGGGTAGCTGCTCTCCGCGACCACCTGGGCCGCCCTTTTGCGAACGTGACGAATCCGAGCCCCGGGAAGGCGCGGCCGTCGCTGGGTGGTTGAACCGACCATGACGACAGCAACGACGTCCGGCACGTTCACCCTCGGCGGTACGAGCACCGTGACCCGGCTCGGCTACGGCACCATGCAGCTGACCGGAGCCGGAGTCTGGGGCGACCCGGAGAGCCCGGACGAGGCCGTGCGGGTGCTGCGCCGGGCCGTCGAGCTGGGCGTGAACCTCATCGACACCGCCGACTCGTACGGTCCGGCGGTGGCCGAGCCGCTGATCCGCAAGGCCCTGCACCCGTACGACTCCGGGCTGGTCATCGCGACCAAGGCCGGCCTGACCCGGCAGGGCCCGGACGTGTGGACGCCGGTCGGGCGGCCGGCGTACCTGCGCCAGCAGGCCGAGATGAGCCTGCGCCTGCTCGGCCTGGACCGGATCCCGCTGTTCCAGCTGCACCGGATCGACCCCGAGGTGCCGGTGGCCGACCAGGTCGGCGAGCTCAAGGCCCTGCAGGACGAGGGCAAGATCCAGCACATCGGGCTCTCCGAGGTCTCGCTCGACCAGCTGCGGGAGGCGCAGAAGACCGCGTCGATCGCGACCGTGCAGAACCACTACAACGTCGCCAACCGCGACGCCGAGGAACTGCTGGAGGTGTGCGCGGCCGAGGGTATCGGCTTCGTCCCCTGGTTCCCGCTCGCGACCGGGCAGCTGTCCGAGCCCGGCGGCCCGCTGGACCACCTCTGCACGAAGCTCGACGCGTCGCCCTCGCAGGTGGCGCTGGCCTGGCTGCTGGCCCGGTCGCCGGTGATGCTGCCGATCCCCGGCACGTCCTCGGTGACGCACCTGGAGGAGAACATCGCCGCCGCCGACCTGCACCTCTCCGAGGACGACCTCGCCTCGGTCAGGTAGGACAACAGAACGCCGCCCGGTCCCCGGGGGGCCGGGCGGCGTCGTGTCCGCCCGCTCCTCACAGGGCCGGCGGCGCCGTCCACACAGATCGCCGCCCGGTCCCGTCAGGGGCCGGGCGGCGTCGTGGGTCGGGTCAGGCCTTCGGGGTCCGCTTGGCCGGGGCCTTGCGGGCCGTGGTCTTCGTCGCGGCCGGGGCCTTGCGGGTGGCGGCCGGGGTCCGGGTCGTGGTGCGGCCCGGCTTGGTCACCTTCTCCTCGGCGGTGGCGACGGTCTTGCCGGCGTCGGAGACGATCTCCTCGGCCTTGGCGAAGGTGTCCTTGACCTCGGGGCTGCGGCGCAGCCGCCGCACGACCAGCTCGCCGCGGTGGGCCAGCGACTCGTAGGTCTCCTTGGCCTGGGCCGCGTACGTCTCGTAGGCACCGGCGGCCTGGCCGGCCGCGGTCTCGACCGCGGACCGCACCGCGGCCGGGTCGATCTGCTTGCCGTTGGTCTGCAGCTTGCGGACGCGGGCCTGGACCTCGGCCGGCAGCTGGGTCAGCTGCTGCTGGAGCTGGCCGACGGCCAGCTCGCCGGCGCCGACCGCCGCGTACCAGGGCTTGCGGGCCTCGTCGAGGGCGACCTTGCCCTGCTCCAGGACGGTCTCGCCGTACTTGCGCACGTCGTCAGTGATGGGCATTGCTGTTCTCCTCCGAATGGGGGTGCGGTTCCGCGTCGGCCGCGTCGCGCGCAGCGTTCTCCCGGCGGAAGGACTCGTAGATCTCGAGTAGGACCTGCTTCTGCCGCTCGGTCAGGCCGGTGTCGCCGAGCATCGCGGCGGTGACGGTGTCGTCACCGAGGCGCTCGTCGAGGATCCCCGCCTGCACGTACAGCTGCTCGGCGGAGATCCGCAGCGCCTTCGCGATCTGCTGCAGGATCTCGGCGGACGGCTTGCGCAGCCCGCGCTCGATCTGGGACAGGTACGGGTTCGACACACCCGCGGCCCGCGCCAGCTCGCGCATCGAGACCTGGGCGGCATGGCGCTGCTCCCGGATGTAGTTCCCGACGTCCCGCAGCACCATGTCTCCGACCGTACGTGCCAGTGCTAGCTATTGCAAGCACTCAGCTAGCACTCGGGCGGTGGGCTCGGTCACCCCCGGAATCCGAGTGCTCCCTACAGTTGTTGAAGCGTCAAACACCTGCACGAGGACGGACCCCGACATGACCCGAGGCGCTCAGACCAGCGCTCCGCTGCACCCGTTGCTCTCCGAGCGGTGGAGCCCGCGCGGCTTCGACACGGACCACCGGCTGGAGGAGTCCCAGCTCGCCGCGCTGCTGGAGGCCGCCCGCTGGTCGCCGTCGGCGAGCAACACGCAGCCCTGGCGGTTCGTGGTCGCGCACCGCGGCGAGGCCGCGTTCGAGCGCCTGGCCGCGACGCTCTCGGGCAACAACCGGCGCTGGGCCGGCCGTGCCAGCACGCTGCTGCTCGTCCTGGCCGAGACCACCGACCCCGAGGGCAGGCCCCGCTCGTACGGGCTGTACGACACCGGCCAGGCCGTCGCCCACCTCGTCACCCAGGCCCAGGCCGAGGGCCTGGCCACGCACCAGATGGGCGGCTTCGACAAGGCCGCCGCGGCCGCCACGTTCGGCGTCGACCCGCGGTTCACGCCGGTCGTGGTCGTCGCGGTCGGGCTGCGCCAGGACGAGCACGGGCTGCCCGAGGACCTGGCCGCCCGCGAGGCCGCGCCGCGGCAGCGGCTGCCGCTGACGGAGCTGGTGCTGACCGGGCCGCACATCGAGCTGGCGCAGACCGCCTGAACCCCCATACTGCGGACATGGGCGGACCGGTGGACACGACCGATGCGCCGGTGGGCGATTACGCCGGGGACTCCGCCGGCAGCTCCGGCGGACCCGTCGTGGAGATCGGCGACAGCCGGGAGTCCCAGGTCGGCGCCGTTCCGGTCCGGCGGGCGCTGCCCCGCCGGCACCGCCGTACGGTCGGGCCGTGGTGCTTCGCCGACCACATGGGCCCGGTCCGGGTCACCGAGGACCACGGCCTGGACATCGGCCCGCACCCGCACACCGGCCTGCACACGGTCACCTGGTTGATCTCCGGGGACGTGCTGCACCGCGACAGCCTCGGCACCGAGCAACTCATCCGGCCGGGCCAGCTCAACCTCATGACGGCCGGGAGCGGGGTGTCGCACTCCGAGGAGGCGGCGAGCGGCTGGCGCGGCACGCTGCACGGCGTCCAGCTCTGGGTGGCGCAGCCGCAGGAGACCCGGTTCGGCGCGCCCGCCTTCGCCCACCACGCCGTGCTGCCGCGGCTGGAGCTGGACTCCTCCACGCTCACCGTGCTCGCCGGGTCGTACGGGGACCAGACCTCGCCGGCCCGGCAGGACAGCCCGCTGCTCGGGCTGGACGCGGTGGTCCGGCCGGGTGTCTCGGTCTGGCCGCTGCGCCCGGACTTCGAGCACGGCCTGGTCGTGCTGTCCGGCGAGGTCGCCGTCGACGGCCGGCCGGTGCGCGCGGACCGGTTCGCCTACCTCGGCCTCGCCCGGGACGAGCTGGTGCTGGACGCGGTCGAGGAGGCCCGGGTGCTGCTGCTGGGCGGGACGCCGTTCGGCGAGCGGGTGCTCATGTGGTGGAACTTCGTGGCCCGGTCCCAGGACGAGATCACCGGCGCGTACGAGCAGTGGAAGGCCGAGGACGGCCGGTTCGGCGAGGTGCACTCGCCGCTGGACCGGATCCCGGCCCCGCCGCCGCCCTGGACCAGGCGCTGAGGCTCAGCAGTTCGAGGCGAGGCGGGTCGAGACCCCGCGGGTCCCGCCGTCGGCGAAGACCGCGACCGTGGTCGACCGGTCCGTCGGCAGCCCGCCCAGGTCGCCGGACCAGCCGTCGCCGTCCGGGTGCAGCTCGGCCGCGCGACCGCGGCCGGCGACCGCGACGACCCGGGTCACCTGGACGCCGCCGGTGGTGACGTGCAGCTGCGCGGTCCAGTCGGTCCCGCAGACCAGCCCGGGGGCCGGGCCCCAGGACAGCGCCAGCGCCCCGGTGCCCCGGGCGTGCCGGTCGGCCTGCGTGGCCGGCCGGGCCGCCGGCGCGCTGGTGGCGACCGGCGTCGGGTCCGGGGTCGCCGGCCGGGTGGTGGCCGGCGCGGCCGGCGTCGTCGTCGGCGGCGCCGGTGTGCTCGCGCCGAACGGCGCCTCGGCCAGCGTCGGCAGCGGGTCGTCGTCGGCCTCGACCGGGGCGACCTGGGTGACCTCCGCGGTCGCCCGCAGCGGCGCCGCGTCGGCGACCGCGCCGGCGCTGCCGTGCGTGGGCAGCGCGACCAGCAGGCCGAGCGCGACCAGCACGACCGCCGCGGCCGACCAGGCCAGCACCTTGGCCGACAGCCGGCGCCGGTCCAGGGGCACCGGGAACCCGTCCGACTCGAACGGCCGGGCCCGCCGGGTCAGCTCGGCCCGCCGGGCGGCCCACTCCGGACCGGCGGCGGTGGCCAGCTCGGCCCGCAGCCAGGCCGGCGGCGTCTCCACCGCGGGCACCCGGCTCGGCAGCACGGCCGGCGCGAACCCGAGCAGCGCGGCCACGTCGGTCGCGCCCAGCCCGCGGCGGCCCAGCTCGGCCGCCTCGGCCGCGGACGACCCGCCGGTGCCGGCCCGGCGGCGCAGGCACTCGTTGCGGACGAACGCCAGCAGCCAGGCCCGCATCCGAGCGGGGTCGGAGAGGTCGGCGGCGACGCCGGTCGCGGCCAGCAGCGCGTCCAGCACGGCCTCGGCGGCCTCGTCGCCGAGATGCACCTCGGCATCGGCCGGACGGCTGGCCAGCAGGAACTCCGCGTAGCCGATCAGATCTGGTCCGTACGCGTCGTGGACGGCGAGCAGACCGGCCACCTCGGCCCGTCCGAGCGAGACAGCGAGGACCGCTCCTGACGGAGGCTCGCTGTCGGTGCCGGAGTCCCCCACGGCGGGAGAACGTACCGCATCTGGAGCCGCCGGTGATTACACCCAGGCGTCGTCGCGCGAGCGAATTGACCCGACCGGGTGACCTCCGCCGAGAACCGGCGGCGCAGCGAGCTCATCCAACACCGCAGCGTGCAGGCCCGTTCGGCGTAACGCGTCGACCAGCAGCGGCGTACGGGCCCGGGCCGTGCCGTCGGCGATCTTCACCGCGGCGGCCGCGCCGCCGGGCGTGGCGGCGGCGAACACACCCTCGGCGCCGTCCTTGGCCAGCACCCCGGGCGCGCCCGCCATCAGCCGGGTGACGTCCCGGCCGGTCCCGCCGACCAGCTCCGGGTACGCCCGCATCGCGTCGGCGATCGCCCGCTCGGGCGTGCCGTCGGCCGCGGTGACCAGCCGGGCGAAGGCCCGGGCCAGCCCGGCCAGGCTCAGCCCGAGCAGCGGCGCGCCGCAGCCGTCGACCGCCACCGCGGTCACCGGCTGGCCGGCCAGCTCCTCGACCGTGGCCCGGATCGCGACCTGCAGCGGGTGGTCCCGCTCGGCGTACCCGGCCGTGGGCCAGCCGTTGGCCACGCAGGTGAGCAGCATCGCGGTGTGCTTGCCCGAGCAGTTCATCTGCGCCCGGGTCGGACCGCCGCCGGTGCGCAGCACCTCGTGCGCGGCCTGCTCGTCCAGCGGTAGCGACGCCGGGCAGGCCAACGCGTCCTCGCCGAGCCCGGCGCCGGCCAGCAGGGCCCGGACCCGCTCGACGTGCGTCGGCTCGCCCGAGTGCGAGCTGGCGCCGAGGGCCAGCGCGGGCGGGTCGAGCCGCAGCCCGGCCCGGAGCATCCCGGCCAGCTGCAGCGGCTTGTTGGCCGAGCGCGGCAGCATCGGCGCGTCCGGGTCGCCGACCGCGGCGACCACCGACCCGTCCGGGCCCAGCACGACCGCGCTGCCGTGATGGACGCTCTCGACGAACCCGGACCGGACGACCTCGACGACCACGGGGCTCATGCCGCCCCGATCCCGAGCAGCGTGCGGACCTCGGCCGGCGTGGCCGGTGGTCGCTGCGCGATCCGGGCCAGCCCGGCCGCGCGCGCGACCAGCTGGGCGTTGTCCCGCACCGGCTGCCCGGGCCCGTACGCCAGCGTGTCCTCCAGGCCGACCCGCAGGTGACCGCCAGCCGCGAGCGCGGCCAGCATGACCGGGATCGTGGCCGCGCCGACACCGGTGGCCGTGAACGTCGCCTCCGGCGGCAGTGCCTGCAGTGCGGCGGCCAGCGCCGGCACCGTGCCCGGCATCCCGCCCGGGAGGCCCATGACCAGGGTGCAATGCACGCGTTCGCCGTACGGCGGGCCGTATTCGTCCAGCAGTCGCCGCAGCGTCGCCAGCTGGTCCAGGTCGTCGATCCGGTACGCGGGGACGATCCGGCGGTCGCGCAGGACGGTGTGCAGCTCCGGGCTCACCGGGCAGCTGGCCGCATCGGGGTCGGCGTCCAACGCCCGCACCGGGCCGCCGGCCAGCTGCACGACCAGGTCGGTCGACTCCCGCAGCGCGGCGACGGCCTCCGTGAGGTACGCGAGGTCGAGGGTCGGCCGGCCCTCGGCGTCCCGGACGTGCAGGTGCAGCACGCTCGCGCCGATGTCGGCGCACGACCGGGCCGTCCGGACCAGCTCGTCGAGGGTCACCGGCAGCGCCGGGACATCGCTCCGGGCACTCTCCGCGCCGGTGGGGGCCACCGTGATCATCGTCGTCGCGGGCATGCCGCGATCGTGTCAGACCGACGGAACCAGGACCCACCCGACGAGGTCCGGACCCAGCTCCGGCTTAGCGCGCGCTCGCCAGCAACGCCTCGATCGTGCGCGCGTTGTCCAGGGACTCGACCAGCGGCATCTGCGGCAGGTCCGCGTCGTGCCCGGCCGCGACCAGCGCGGCGAACCCCTCGGCCTCGGCCGTGTACTGGTCCACCGGCGGGAAGGTCAGCTCCTCGGTCTTCGTACCCCGGGCGACCAGCAGCGTGGAGCTCTGGTCCTTGGGCGGGGTGAACGCCTCGGGCATGTCGATCACGCCGTCGGCACCGATCACCTGCAGGACGTTGTGCCGCCCGCTGACCAGGCTGCAGGAGACCAGGCTCAGCGCGCCGCCCTCGTGGTCGAGCAGGCCGGCCAGGGTCACGTCGACGTCCTGCCAGCGGGCGTTCGCGGAGGCGCGCGCGACCGGGCCGGCCAGCATCCGGGCCGCGTTCACCGGGTAGCAGCCGACATCCATCAGCGCGCCGCCGGCCAGGTCCGCGGACAGCCGGACGTTCGCGGTGTCGGCGACCGCGAACCCGAACGACGCCCGCACCAGCGTCGGCGTGCCGATGTCGCCGGCCGCGACCAGCTCGGCCAGCCGGAGCGTGCGCGGGTGGAAGCGGTACATGAACGCCTCCATCAGCCGGACGCCGTGCTCCCGGGCCGCGGTGAACATCGACTCGGCCTCGGCCGGCGACACCCCGAGCGGCTTCTCGCAGAGCACGTGCTTGCCGGCCGCGGCGGCCGCGATCGCCCACGGCGCGTGCACCGAGTTCGGGGTGCCGACGTAGACCGCCTCGACCGTGTCGTCGGCGAGCAGTTCCTCGTACGAGCCGTACGCGCGGTCGACCCCGAACTCCTGGGCCGCGGCCTCGGCCCGGGCCAGGTCCCGGCTGCCGACCGCGACCGCATGCTCGGTCGCCGACCCGGCCAGCCCGGTCAGGAACGAGCGCGAGATCCGCCCCGGCCCCAGGATCCCCCACCGCATACCGGCTCCCTCCGTCACGACCCAGCCGATCCAAGCACCCCGGAGATCTCCAGCTGCTCCCCCACCCCGTAGGGGTCCCGGAGCGGCTGCCGGTCGCCGAGCGCGTCCTGGCGGATCCGGAGCAGCTCCGGCGTCGGACTGTAATACCGGCCCTTCGTCTCGCCCCGCGCCTCGAGCCAACCGGCGTCCACCAGCATGCGGAGATCTCTGGCCGCAGTGCCGGGCTCGATCTCCGCATCCTTCTGGTAGACCGACCGCCGGACCCGCAGGCCGAACACCGCCGGGTACAGGGCGAACGTCGTCCGTTCCGGGAGCCGCCGGCTGTCCACCAGCGACTCGAGCGTCACGTACATCCGGCTGCTGTCGTCGACGCGCCGCAGGACGGTCTGGGCCTGGATGTGATGGGCGGTGAGGTTGAACCTCACCCAGTCTCGGGTGGACCGATCCGGCTGCCACCGCCCGCCGCCGGTCCTGGCCAGGACTTCGTAGTAGGCGGCAGTGTTCCGGCCCAGCCACTCCTCGATGCTGCTGAACTCCGGGGTGAGGATCCGCTCCCGGGCCAAGATCAAGGTCTGCAGAGCCCGCGCCATCCGCCCGTTCCCGTCCCCGAACGGATGGACCATCACGAGGTTCAGGTGGGCCATCGCCGCGCGGACGAAGATCGGGCACGCATCGTCCGGAGCCTGCAGATCGGCGACCAGAGCCGCCATCAGCTCCGGCACGCGCTCGCTGCTCGGGCCCTCGTAGACCTGCCGCTGGTGTTCTTCGTCGTAGACGTAGATCGGCGCGCGCCGATAGCGGCCCGGGCTCTTCGTGAGGTCGTGGCCGATCATCATGAAGTGCAGGCTGCGCAGCAGCGACTCGTCGACGACCATGTGCTCGTCGCCGGCCAGCTCCTGGACGTACGTGAGCGCGTTCCGATAGCCGACGATCTCGAGGACGGTCATCTTGTCCGCGTCCAGCGGCTCCTCGTCCTCCAGCAGTGCGACCGCGTCGTCCAACGTGACGTCGTAGCCCTCGATGCTGTTGGAGCCGCGGATCGCGCGCGCCCGGAGGTTGCGGCGCAGCTGTCCCTTCCAGCGGCGCGCGTCGCGCAGATGAAAGCCCAGCACTGACCGGAGGTCATCGATCTCGGACAGGACGTGACGGTCTTCGTCAGTCAGCGCGGGCACCTGGAACAGCATGCGATCAGCGTCGAGGTTGACGAATGATTCGTCAACCTCGATGGATCAACCGTCAATCTCCCCGTCGACGGCGGCGGGAATGCCGGCGGCGTCGAGGACGGTGCCGTCGGCGACGGTGCGCTTGACGACGGCCAGGGCGACCGGGCCGAGCTCGTGGTGGTGGGCGGCCGTGCCGAGGAACCCGACCGTACGGCCGTCGAGCAGCAGCGGGGTGCCGGGCGCGGGCAGCTCGTCGCGCTCGCCGGAGAGGTGCAGCAGCACCAGCCGGCGCGGCGGCCGGCCCAGGTTGTGCACCCGGGCCACCGTCTCCTGGCCCCGGTAGCAGCCCTTGTCCAGGTGCACCGCGGTGCCGATCCAGCCGACCTCGTGCGGGATCGTGCGGTGGTCGGTCTCGAAGCCGAGCCGCGGGCGGCGGGCCTCGACCCGCATCGCCTCGTACGCCCAGCTGCCGACCGGGCTCGCCCCGGCCGCGGTCAGCTTCTCCGCGACCGTCGTCAGCACCGCCCGCGGGACCAGCAGGTCGATCTCGTCGGTCCGGGTCCGCCGCGCGAACCCGCCGCCCTCGATCGGCAGCACCGTCCAGACGTCCGCCGGCGCGGGCAGGTCCGCGCCGGCCAGCACGGCCGCCGCGCCCGGCCCGGCCACCGTCAGCACGGCCAGCTCGGCGGTCGCGTCCCGCGGCTCGACCCGGAGCAGGAACCGCATCGAATTCAGGTACGCCAGCAGCGCCGGGACCGCCCCCGGCTCGGTGTCCAGCCAGGTCGTCCCGGCCAGCTCCGCCACCACGAAGTGCTGCTCGACGTGCCCGTGGGGGGACAGCACCAGGCCCTCGGTGCCGGTGCCGTCGGCCAGCGCGGACAGGTGCTGAGAAGTGATCGAGTGCAGCCAGGACAGCCGGTCGGCGCCCGGCACCGCGATCACGCCGCGGTTGCTCCGGTCGACCCAGCCGGTGCCGCGGGCCAGCGCCCGCTCCTCCCGGATCGGGTCCCCGTAGTGCAGTGCCACCCCGGCGTCCGGGCCGCCGGCGGGCACGGCCCCGGGCAGCTCGAGCAGGGGCGAGGCGAGCGTCGGCGCGGAGGTCACCCGTCCAGTATCCGCCGCCCGGCCGCGGGCCACCGTGACGTCCGGCACGACGACTAGGGTCGGTCGGATGACGGACGGGTTGGTGGGAATCCTGGGGGTCGGCCTCGTCGACCCCACCGCGCCGCACATGCGGGCCGACGACCTCGGGCTCGTCCGCGGCGACGGCTGTTTCGAGTCGGTCCGGGTCCGGGCCGACCGCGGCCTCGACGACCTGGACCTGCACCTGAACCGGCTGGCCCGGTCGATGACCGCGTTGGACCTGCCGCCGATCGACCCGGCCGGCTGGCGCGAGCTCGCCGGCACGATGCTCGCGGCCTGGGACGACCCGCGCGAGGGGGTCCTGCGGCTGATCGTCACCCGCGGCCGCACCGAGGGCGGCGCGCCGACCGCGTTCGCGCTGCTGTCCCCGACCACCGACCGGCAGCTGTACGAGCGGCGGCACGGCGTCAGCGTCATCACCCTCGACCGCGGCCTGACCGCGGACGCGACCGTCGAGGCGCCCTGGCTGCTCGGCGGCGTCAAGGCGACCTCGTACGCGATCAACATGGCCGCGCTGCGCTACGCCCGCGCGTCCGGCGCCGACGACGTCGTCTTCGTCTCCGCCGACGGGCAGCTGCTGGAGGCGCCGACCGCGACCGTGGTCTGGCTGGCCGGCGGCGTGCTGCGGACGCCGCCGCCCGGGCCGCTCGGGATCCTCGAGGGCGTCACCGTCCGGCACCTGTTCGCCGGGGCGGCCACGGCCGGCTTCGGCACCGAGATCCAGCGCGGCACGGTCGAGGATCTGCACGGTGCGGACGGCGTCTGGCTGCTGTCCAGCGTGCGCATCGCGGCCGCGGTGAACATCCTCGACGGCAAGCCGCTGGCGACCGACCCGGAGATCACCGCGCGGGTCCTGCGGGCGGCCGGGGGCGATCTCCCCACTTCGTGAACTCCCAGCTCAGAGGGCTGTTTTTGCCACCGGCGAAAACCTTTGCGAGGGGCCCCGGGGCGACGTACTCTTCTCGTACACGAGGAGGGAGGTGGTCCAGAGTTGCATATGTCTCGGACACGTGAGGTGGCTGTCAGCTAGCCGCCCCTCAGTTGAGGACACTGTGTGGCTCGCCACCTGTTCGCCTGATGAGGGCGGCGGCGAATCCACGACAGCCACCGGGCCCCCGAGCCGCCGACCCGTCCAGTCGGTGCGGAGATCTGTACGCAGACCCGCAGCGCTCGGGGGCCTTCCTCATTCGCGCTCCGGCCCAGCCGCGGACGCGATTTCTTAGAAGGACCCCGCGAACTGTTCGGGAGACCGGCGGACCGGTCGGGGCGGGTCCGCGGCGCGGACCGGATCAGTGGCCGGTGCGGGTGAGTTTGGCCAGGGCCCGGTCGAGGACGGTCCTGGTGAGGTCGGCGTCGCCGGCGCCGGTGCCGGCCGCAGCCACGGCGATCAGCATGTCGCCGACGCGCACGGCCGCCAGCTCGACCTCGCGGCCCTCGGCCAGGGCCGAGGTCACCCGGACCGCGGCCGACCCGTCGCCGTACCGCGGCAGCGTCACCGCGCTGACCGTGTACGCCGTCCCGTCCGGCCCGGCGAACCGCGCGCAGTCCTTCGCCGCCGCCCCGAACGCGGCCAGCGCCGCCACGGCCGCCCCGCCCGGCCGCCGGCTGATCGTCTCGTTGACGAACGCGGAGCTCAGCGAGTGCGCGAAGGAGACCGCGGCGTGCTCGGACGCCCCGGCCGGCAGGTAGACCCCGTCGATCCCGGCGCAGCCCAGCGCGGCCGCGGCCGCCGTCCCGTCCTGGGCCTGGAAACCGAGCGGCAGGTCGGAGACCGAGAGCAGGTCGGCCGTCAGCCCGGACGAGCCGGCCGCGACCGGCTCGGTCGCCGCGGCCACCGGCGTGGCCGGCCCGGCCACCGCTGTGCACCCGGCCGCGCCGACCGCGCACACCGCGACGAACGCGACCAGCACGGCTTTCACGGCTGCCTGTCTACCAGGCCGGACCGCGCGGCCCGGCCAGGGCGCCCGGCTGTCGCAGCACAGCCACGCCGGCCGCACAGCAGGCACCACACTCAGCCGCCGACCCGTTCCAGCCGGGCCGACAGGTGCGGCTGGAGCGGCTGACCCATCGCCGCCATGTCGACCGCGTACAGCAGCGCCCCGTCGACGATCCCGTAGAGCCGGTGGTTGGCGGTGACGTCCTTGGCCGTCGCGGTCCGGGCGACCAGGTCGGTGGACAGCTCCCAGCGGGTGGTCCCGGTCGCGCGGCCGACGTAGATCTCGACGATGCCGGTGGGGTGGGCCAGCAGCAGCTCGAGCTCGTCCGGCGACGCGCCCGGCCGCCACCACCCGGTCTCCCGGGCGCCCGGCCGCAGCACCGAGCCGTCCTCGTTCAGCAGCCAGGCCCGGGACTCGTACCGCAGCACGCCCCGGCCGTCGTGCGCGAACGTCACCTGCTGCCCGTAGTCGAAGTCCTCGATCGTCGGGTAGCCGCCGCGGCCGGTCCCGCGCCAGGTGCCGATCAGCGGCAGCAGCGGGAGCAGGGTCGGATGCAGGTCCGGCCCCTCGCGCAGGTCGGCGGTCTCGTCCGGGATCGGGATGTCGGTCCACGTCGGCGCAGCCACCGGAGGATCTTAGGCTCACGGACATGGCCACTTCGCTCGTCGTCAAGGTGACCGCGGGCTCGGACGCCCCCGAGCGCTGCGGTCAGGCCTTCACGGTCGCTGCCACCGCGGTCGCCGCCGGGGTCCCGACGAGCCTCTGGCTGACCGGCGAATCGGCCTGGTTCGCGCTGCCGGGCCGGGCGGCGGAGTTCGACCTGCCGCACGCCGCGCCGCTGCCGGACCTGCTGGCCGCGGTCCTCGCCGTCGGCCGGGTCACGCTGTGCACGCAGTGCGCGGCCCGGCGGGACATCGGCCCGGACGACGTGCTGCCCGGCATCCGGATCGCCGGCGCGGCCACGTTCGTCGAGGAGGCGCTGGCCGAGGGCGCCCAGGCGCTCGTCTACTGACTACTTCTTCTTCGGCCAGTTCCGGTACGCGGCGTAGGCCGGGTCGTCCTCCCGGTACCCGCCGAGCCCGCCCTGCGTCACCGGCACCACGCCCTCCTGCTCGGTGAAGCCCGAGTAGCAGGCGGTGCCCAGCTTCGCGCGCAGGTCGGTCAGGGTCTGACTCATCGCGTTCAGGTACGCCCCGTCGTTCGGGAACGCCTGCCGGTTCAGCTGCCACTCCGACACCCAGACCGGCTTGCGGCCGAGCAGGTCGGTGGCCCGCTTCACCCACGCCTCCTGCTGGGCCACGGTGGCCTGGTCCGGGTGGAACCCGGCGTAGTCGACCCGGTCCAGGTAGCCGGCCCTGACGTAGGCCTGGGTCGTCTGCAGGTTGAACGTCCCCGGCGTACGCAGGTCCGCGGCCTGCTGGAACGGCGTGAACGCGCCGCCGAGCACCTTCTTGCGCTTCTCGGAGTGGACCACGTCCCAGGCGGCCTTGAGCGGGCCGTCGACGTACCGGTCGGCCTGCTGGGCCCGGGTCAGCGTGGTGGAGAACGCGTCGGCGTTGGAGGCGGTGTCGGTGACCGGGCCGAAGACCTCGACCACGTCGACCGACTTCGCGCCGGGCCGGCCCATCAGCCACTCGAAGAACGCCTTGGCCCGCGCGTACGACGGCATCGCGCCGCCCTCGCTGTCGACCTGCAGGACGACCCGGAAACCCTTGTCGTCCAGCTTCGGCGCCTGCGCCAGCGCCCCGTCGTACGTGTCCGCGCCGGTGTTCGCGGCCGGGCTGGCCCAGTTCTTCACCGACATCCGCAGCCGGACGGTGTTCACGCCGAGCGCGGTGAGCTTGGGGATGGCCCGGTCGATGTCGACCTGCGGGCCGACGACCATGCCGTAGAAGGAATCCTTGCCGGCCGGCGTGTCCGCCCGGGCCACCAGCGTGGTGACGCCGGCAGCGAGGATCGCGGCGAGCAACATCAGCCCGGCGGACCGGCCGAGCTTGCCCAGCCCGCTGCTCACGGTGTTCGCCACGCTGTTCCGCTCCACCCGCCGAGGCCCGAAGCCGACCGCTCCGGGCGCATCCGTCCCGCCGGTGACCAGTGTGTCACCGGCGGGACCGGATACGGCTCAGCGGATCAGCTGATCTCCAGGCGAGTCTCGGTGAACCCGAACCCGGCCTCGAGGTCGGCCGAGCCGGTCGCGCCGGGGGCGAGAGCCCGGACCGTCCACCGGCCGGGTGACGCGTAGAACCGGAACACGCCGGTCGCGCTGGAGACGACCTCGGCGGTGAACTCGCCGGTCGCATCCAGCAGCCGGACGTACGCGGCCGCGACCGGATCGCCGTCCCGGACGACCCGGCCCTGGATGATCGACGCGGTCGCCGGGTCCACACTGGACGGCAGCGTCCGGTCGAGCGTCTCGTCCTGCGTGGGTGCGCCGCACATGTCAGCTGCTCTTCTCGATCGGCACGCCCACCAGCGAGCCGTACTCGGTCCAGGAGCCGTCGTAGTTCTTCACGTTCGGCTCACCGAGCAGCTCGTGCAGAGCGAACCAGGTGTGGCTGGACCGCTCGCCGATCCGGCAGTACGCGATGGTGTCCTTCGAGGTGTCCAGCCCGGCCTCGGTGTAGAGGGCGCGCAGCTCGTCGTCGGACCGGAAGGTGCCGTCCTCGTTCGCGGCCTTGGACCAGGGCACGTTCAGCGCGGTCGGGATGTGCCCGGCCCGCTGGGACGCCTCCTGCGGCAGGTGCGCCGGCGCGAACAGCCGCCCGGCGAACTCGTCCGGCGACCGCACGTCGACCAGGTTCTGCTGGCCGATCGCGGCGACGACCTCGTCCCGGAAGGCGCGGATGGAGGAGTCCTGGTCCTTGGCCTTGTACTCGGTGGTCGGCCGCAGCACGGCCTCCTCGGTCAGCTCGCGGGAGTCCAGCTCCCACTTCTTGCGACCGCCGTCGAGCAGCTTCACGTCCTGGTGCCCGTACAGCTTGAAGTACCAGTACGCGTACGCGGCGAACCAGTTGTTGTTGCCGCCGTAGAGCACGACGGTGTCGTCGTTGGCGATGCCCTTGCCGGACAGCAGCTTCTCGAACCCGGGCTTGTCGACGAAGTCGCGACGGACCGGGTCCTGCAGCTCGGTCTTCCAGTCGAGCTTCACGGCGCCCGCGATGTGGCCCTTGTCGTAGGCGCTGGTGTCCTCGTCGACCTCGACGAAGACGGTGCCGGACTGACCGAGATGCTGCTCGGCCCAGTCGGCGGTGACGAGCACGTCCGCACGGCTCATGCCGGGGACCTCCTTGGGTGGGTTCGGGTACGGATGTCGGGCGGATGCCCGCGGCGGCGCGCGCCTCAGGCGCGGCAGAGAGCCGGGGAGTCGTACGGGGAACGAGCGCGCGAGTCGTCAGCGCATGCGACACAGGCAGCTGCCCACGCGGCACAGGTCGACCGCGCGGCGTTGCGTGAGCAGGGTGCCCATGGACCCGAGAGTAGCCGGAACCCCGGCTCAGTTCACCTGTACGTCGTCAGGCCGCAGCACGACGTCATCGGACACCGCGCTGACCAGCAGCCCGGTGTCGCCCACGTCGACCGAGGTGATCCGCAACGCGAGCGGCAGGTTGGTCGGCGACACCCGGAACGAGAGCAGCCGGGCGGCCGCGTCCAGCGCGACCTGCGGCACCGGGACGCCGGCCACCTCGGCCCGCTCGGCGTTGATCGCGATGTCGTTGCCGTTGACCTCGACCCGGCCGGTCGCGCTGGCGTCGACCTGCTGGCCCAGCACCCGGACCGAGCCCGACAGCCTCAGCGCGTCCCCGTCCCGGATGATCTTCAGGCCGGAGATGCCGCTGGCCCGGGCCAGCTCGGCGTACCGGACGTCGAGGGTGCCGCTGATCCGGTCCACCGGGACCCGGTCGACGTCGCGGTGGATCGCGGCGGACAGCGGCAGGTGCACGCCCTGCAGCCGGGCGTCGATCGCGATGTTCTGCACGGAGCCGGCGTCGACGTCCGGCAGCTTCACGCGGACGTCGGAGTACTTGCCGCGGACGGCCTGGGTGAGGAACGGGATGCCGCGGATGCTCACGTCCGGGGTCTGGTCCAGCTCGAGCTGGTTCTTCACCTGGGCGGCCAGCACGGACTGCGCCACCAGCACGCCGACCCGGTCGGCGATCGCGAGCAGCGCCACCAGGACGAGCAGGACGACCAGCAGCCGGCGCATGGCGGGTCACCCTGCCACAGAGAGCACCGTGAGGTAGCCGACGGGGGCGACCAGGGCGAGCGGGACCAGCACGGACACGGCGGCCAGCGCGAGCGCGCGGCGCGGCTCCGGCAGCATCACCGCGACGAACCCGGTCCCGACCGAGACCAGCGCCGCGACGGCGCCGACCAGCGCGCCGACGCCCGCGCCCTCGGTGGTGCTCAGCGGGCCGGTCGCGGTGACCACGCCCACGGCGGCGCCGGCCACCGCGGCGAGCACGACGGCGAGCAGCCCGTACGGGAGGCCGTCGGCGATCCGCGGCACCGGCGCGACCGCGTCGGTCAGCCGGGCCACCGCCAGCGCGGCCCCGGCGGCGAGCACGACCACGCCGGTCAGCCGGTTGCCCAGGTCGGCCCGGTCCAGCGCGACCAGCGTCGACAGCCCCACCTCGGCCGCGACCAGCACGGCCACCCCGGCCAGCGACTCCGTCACCCGGACCCGGACCACGCCGCGGGTCAGCTGGTGGGCCAGCAGGACCGGTACGGCCAGGCCGAGCACGCCCAGCAGCACGGCCGGCGACGTGCGGTCCCGGATCAGCAGCGCGGCGTCCGCGGCGCCGGCGGCGGCCACCCCGAGGACCATGCCGCCGATGCGGCCCGGCCGCCGGGCGCCGAGGACCCAGGCCGGCACCAGCGCCGCCTGCGCCAGCGCGACCGTCGCGACCACGCCGGTCCGGCCGGCGATCGCGCCGAGCCCGAGCACCAGCCCGGCGAGAACGGCGAGCCCGGCCGCGGTCAGCTGCGCCCGGCGGGCCTCGCCCGGGTCCACCAGCGGCGGCTCGTGCCCCGGCGCCACCCACCGCGTCGCCCCACCCGGAAGCCTTCCACCGGGCGCATCGGAGTGACCGTTGAACGATTCCGGTCCGCCGGTGCGTCCGGTCCGGTCCGGGGCGGCCGGCGGAAGCCCGGGGTGCGGGGTCCGCGGAGCCGGTGGCGCGGCCGCGGGCGGCGCCACCGTAGGACCGCGGCGACCCCTCGGCGCGGCGTGTCGGCTCACTGCCGCATCGTGCCAGCCCGGCCGACCGACGTCGCCACCCAACCGGCGATCCGGTCCACCAGGGCCGGCGTCAGCGCGCCCTCCGCGTGCCCGAACCCGGCCAGCTCCCAGTACTCGGCCGACGGCCCGGCGGCGGCCGCGAGCGCCCGCCCGTGCTCGGCCCCGAAGTACGGGTCCTGGTCGCCCTGCAGGAGCAGCAGCGGCGTCGGCGCGATCCGCCCGACCACCGCGACCGGCCAGTCCGGCGGCACGCCCCACACCCCGGCGATCCTGGTACGCAAGGCTTTCTCCGCCACCCAGTGCCCGCTCGGGGTCTCCAGCAGCCAGTGCACCCGGCGCATCGGGACCGTGTCGCGGATGTACCAGCGCGACGGCGCGCTCACGCTGACCGCGGCGTCCACCGGCTCCACCGGCCGCAGCCCGCTCGAGGTCGGCGCGAGCGCCGCGTGCCGGATCACCACGCCGGCGCCCATCGAGAAGCCGACCGTGGCCACCCGCCGGTAGCCGGCGTCGCGGGCCCAGCGCACCACCGCGTCCAGGTCGAGGACCTCGAAGTCGCCCGCGCTGGTCCCGCCGGCCGACCGGCCGTGGCCGCGGAAGTCCGCCATCACCACGTCCCCGGCCCGGGCGAACCGTTGCGCCACCCGCTGCAGGTGCGGCCGCCCGACCGAGACCGTGAAACCGTGCGCGAGCACGATGGCCAGGTCTTTTTCACGCCCGTCATCGATCCCGCGATCGACTGTGACGTGCATCCCGAACAGCCGTACTCCGTCGGCCGTCCTTACCTGGATCGATTCCATCCGGGTTATCCTTCGTACCGAGTCGACGACGCCTCTCCCCGCAGTGCACACCACAAGAGTGGAGACGTTCGTGGATCTCCTGCTGATGACGGCAGCATCGCAGCCGACCGCCGAGGTGATGCCGGCGCTGGGGCTGCTCGCGCACTCGGTCCGGGTGGTGAGCCCCGAGGTGAGCGTGCTGATCGACACCCCGCCCGGCGACATCGTCCTGGTCGACGCCCGGCACACGCTGGCCGAGGCCCGCGGGCTGTGCCGGCTGCTGCAGACCACCGGCGTCCCGGTGCCGGTGCTCGCGGTGCTCACCGAGGGCGGCCTGGCCGCGGTCGCGGCCGACTGGGGCGTCGACGACGTGCTGCTGGACACCTCCGGACCGGCCGAGGTCGAGGCCCGGCTGCGGCTGTCGGTGACCCGTCGCGCGGCCGCCAGCGCGCCCGGCGAGGGCGGCGTGATCCGGGCCGGCGACCTCGCCATCGACGAGACGACGTACACCTGCCGGCTGCGCGGCCGGCCGCTCGACCTGACGTACAAGGAGTTCGAGCTGCTGAAGTTCCTGGCCCAGCACCCGGGCCGGGTCTTCTCCCGGGCCCAGCTGCTGCAGGAGGTCTGGGGCTACGACTACTACGGCGGCACCCGGACGGTCGACGTGCACGTCCGGCGGCTGCGGGCCAAGCTCGGCACCGAGCACGAGCAGCTGATCGGGACCGTACGCAACGTCGGCTACAAGTTCGTGCGGCAGCCTCCGACGCAGGCGACCGCGGACGCTCCGGCCCCGGTGGGGTAGTACCGTCCAGTTCGTGAGTGGCCCGGGTCCGGTCGTCGTCGAGGAGACGAAGCCGGACCCGTCCGCTGTCCGGGACCTGGCCGCCGCGGCCACCGCGGCCGACGGCGTCGAGCCGCTGTCCGAACCGGTCCTGATCGACCTGCACGAGAACGAGGGCCGGCACGTTCTCGCCCGCCGCGACGGCGCCCTGGTCGGCTACGCCCACCTGGACGACGAGGGTGGCGAGCTCGTGGTGCACCCGGACGCCCGCCGGCAGGGCATCGGCGGCCGGCTGCTGGACGCGCTGGAGCAGGCCGGGACCGAGCTGGTCTGGGCGCACGGGCGTCGGCCGGCCGCGCTCGCCTTCGCCGCCGCCCGGGGCTGGACCGCCGAGCGCACCCTCTGGCAGCTGCGCCGGTCGCTGGCCGAGGAGATCCCGGACCGGCCGCTGCCCGAGGGGATCACGCTGCGGCCGTTCGTCCCGGGCCAGGACGAGGACGCCTGGGTCACGGTCAACGCCCGCGCCTTCCTGCACCACCCGGAGCAGGGCGCCTGGACCGCCCAGGACGTCCGGCTGCGCGAGGCCGAGCCCTGGTTCGACCCGGCCGGCTTCCTGCTCGCCGTCCGGCCGGACGGCAGCCTGGCCGGCTTCCACTGGACCAAGGTCCACCCCGGCCCGCCCCCCATCGGGGAGGTGTACGTGCTGGGCGTCGACCCGGACGCCCGGGGCCTGCACCTGGGCCCGGCCCTGACTGTCGCGGGTCTGCGCTATCTTCGCGACCGCGGGCCGGCCGACGTCCTGCTCTACGTGGACGACGACAACCCCGGCGCGGTCCGGCTCTACCAGCGGCTCGGCTTCACCGAGTGGGACGCCGACGTGCAGTTCCGGCGCCCCGCCACCGCCGGGTAGCGCGTTCACCTTCCGGTCGCCCAGGCGTCACCCGCAGTTCGGCCTCCGCTGCCAGCCTGTTCAAGCCTCGTTCATCCGGGTTGGTCCGCTCGGCAACCTCCCGTCCCTACCGTCGTCCTCGGCGCCGGTGCCATGCCGGTCGCCACAATCCCGCCCGGCCACCCCAGCCGCGCGGATCCCCGAAACTCCCTCGGAGGGACGTACGTGAAGCTCCAGCGGCACGGCCTCGTTGTCGGCCTCGTCGCGGGCGCGCTCGCACTCAGCGCCTGTGGCTCCGACAACACCGACAGCAACAGCGCCGGCAGCGGCAGTGGGAGCGGCAGCAGCGCGTCGGGCGCCTCCGTGGACTGCGCCTCCGGCACGCTGTCCTGGGACGGCTCCAGCGCCCAGAAGACCGCCGTCACCCAGTGGATCCAGCAGTACCAGACCCAGTGCGCGCAGGCCTCGATCAACTACCAGGGTCAGGGCTCGGGCGCCGGGCGGACCGCCTTCTACGGCGGCCAGATCCCGGTCGCCGGCTCCGACGCCTCGATCGCCGACGCCGACAAGAGCAAGGCCGACACCCGCTGCAAGGGCGGCAAGGCCGTGAACCTGCCGATGGTCCTGACCCCGGTCGAGTTCATCTACAACGTCCAGGGCGTCAGCGACCTCACGGTCACCCCGGACATCCTCTCGAAGATCTTCTCCGGCAAGATCGCCACCTGGAACGACGCGGAGATCGCGAAGGCGAACCCGGGCGCGACGCTGCCGAGCACCACGATCACGACGGTGCACCGGTCCAAGGACTCCGGCACGACGCAGAACTTCCAGAACTTCCTGACCGCGCAGTCGCCGTCCCTGTGGACGTACGGCACCGGCCAGGCCTGGACCGCGCCCGGCGGCCAGGGCGCGGCGGACTCCTCCGCGCTGGTCCAGTCGGTCAAGGGCACCGACGGCGCCATCGGCTACGTCGACGGCCCGGACGCGACCAAGAACTCGCTGACCCCGGCCAAGCTGGACGTCGGCGCGGGCGCGGTCGCCCCGAGCGCGGACACGGTCGGCAAGGCCGTCTCGGCCGCCGAGGTCTCCGGTGACGCGCAGGACATCGTCCTGAAGATCAACTACGGCCTCAAGGACGCCGGCACGTACCCGGCCATCCTCGCGACGTACGAGATCACCTGCACCCAGGGCCTCACGGCCGACCAGGCCAAGTTCGTCAAGTCGTTCCTGACCTACACGGCGAGCGAGAGCGGGCAGTCCGAGCTCACCAAGCTCGGGTACTCGCAGCTGCCGGACAGCCTGGCCACCAAGGTCCGCTCCGCGGTCGACGCGCTGAGCGCGGCCTGAGAGATCCCCAGCACCCCGGTGCGCCTCGCTGCCTCTGGCGGCGGGGCGCACCGGTGCGAGGAGACCGGCACCAACATGAGCGAGCGGGCATACAGGAGCGGCCATGAGTGAACAGCCGACGCTCGGCGCGGCCGGCGCCCCGTCCGTCGGGGGACCGCCGGTCGCCTCGGACATCAGCGGCGCGTCCGTACGGCGCGGGGACAAGGTCTTCCGCGGGCTGAGCACGGCCTCCGGTGCCGCCGTCCTGGTGATCATGGCGGCGATCGCGCTGTTCCTGATCGTCCGGTCGATCCCCGCACTGCGCGACAACACCGCGAACTTCTTCACGTTCTCCCAGTGGCTGCCGGACGAGTCGCCGATCCGGTTCGGCATCGCCGCGCTGCTGTTCCACACGCTGCTGACCGGCCTCCTCGCGATGATCATCGCGGTGCCGGTGGCGCTGGGCGTGGCCCTGTTCATCACGTACTACGCGCCCCGGCGGGCGGCCTCGGGCCTCGGCTACCTGATCGACCTGCTGGCCGCCGTCCCCTCGATCGTCTACGGCCTGTGGGGCTTCGCGTTCCTGGCCCCGCACCTCGGCGGCCTCACGCTCTGGCTGGACAAGTGGCTCGGCTGGATCCCGATCTTCGACTACCAGGCCCAGAACCGGCCCAACAACCTCACCGACTTCACCGCCGGGATCATCCTGGCGATCATGATCCTGCCGATCATCTCCTCGATCTCGCGGGAGGTGTTCCGGCAGGTGCCGCGGGAGCAGGTGGAGGCGGCGCTGGCGCTGGGCGCCACCCGCTGGGAGATGATCCGCACCGCGGTGCTGCCCTTCGGCAAGGCCGGCGTCGTCTCGGCCTCGATCCTCGGCCTCGGCCGGGCGCTCGGCGAGACGCTCGCGGTCACCATCGTCCTGTCGAACGTGTACGCGATCAGCTGGCACATCACCCAGACCGGCGGCGTCACGTTCGCCTCCAACATCGCCCTGAAGTACGGCGAGGCCGGCGACACCGGCACCGGCGCGCTCATCGCCTCGGGCCTGTGCCTGTTCGTCATCACGCTCGCGGTGAACTTCTCCGCCCAGCTGCTCATCGGCCGCCAGGCCCGGAAGGGAGCCTGAGATGGCTGTCTCGACCGAGCCCCGGACCGGTACGCCGGCCCTCGGGCCGTCGCTGCGCGGCCGCCGGCTGCCCCGGTTCGCGCTGGCCGGTTTCGCGGTCGGCTCGATCCTCATCACGCTGCTGCTGTGGGCCACGACCGGCTTCGCCGGCCGGGCCGGCTTCGCGGTGTTCGCGGTCGTCCTGTTCGGCGTACTGCAGACCGGGGTGAGCTTCGCCGTCGAGGGTCGCCGGCAGGCCGTGGACCGGCTGTTCACGACGCTCGTGACCGTCGCGTTCCTGCTCGCCGCGACGCCGCTGGTGCTGATCATCTGGTACACGGTCCAGGAGGGGGCGGGCGCACTGTCCGGCACGTTCCTGACCCACTCGATGTTCCGGATCAACCCGGAGAACCCCGGCGGCGGCATCTACCACGCCATCGTCGGCACCCTGATCCAGTCGCTGCTGGCGACGGTCATCGCCGCCCCGCTGGGTGTGCTCGCCGCCGTCTACCTGGTCGAGTACGGCGGCCGCCGCCGGTTCGCCCGCGCCGTCAGCTTCTTCGTCGACGTGATGACCGGCGTGCCCTCGATCGTGGCCGGCCTGTTCATCTACGCCTTCTGGATCCTCGCCCTCGGCTTCCAGAAGTCCGGCTTCGCCGGCTCGCTGGCGCTGCTCATCCTCATGCTCCCGGTGATCATCCGGTCCAGCGAGGAGATGCTGAAGCTCGTCCCTAACGAGCTCCGCGAGGCCGCGTACGCGCTGGGCGTGCCGAAGTGGCGCACGATCCTGCGGGTGGTGCTTCCCACCGCGCTCGGCGGCATCGTCACCGGCATCATGCTGGGTGTGGCCCGCATCATGGGCGAGACCGCCCCGCTGCTGCTGCTGGTCGGGATCAACCAGCGGATCGAGTTCAACCCGTTCGCCGGCACCGTCGAGCAGGTGCCGCAGGAGTCCCTGCCCACGTTCATCTTCGAGCAGTTCCAGCTGGCGGTCGGCAACACCGACTCCGAGCCGTTCAAGCGGGCCTGGGGCGCCGCCCTCGTCCTCATCATCATCATCGGCCTGCTGAGCGCGGTCGCCCGAGTCGTCGCCCGGTTCGCCCGGGTGCGCGGATAGGAGAACCCGGTGGCGAAGAGCATCGACGTCTCCGGCGTCGACATCTACTACGGCAGCTTCAAGGCCGTCGAGGACGTGTCGATGTCGATCGAGCCGCGCAGCGTGACGGCCTTCATCGGGCCCTCCGGCTGCGGCAAGTCGACCGTGCTGCGCACCCTCAACCGGATGCACGAGGTCATCCCCGGCGCCCGGGTCGAGGGCAAGGTGCTGCTCGACGGCGAGGACATCTACGGCTCCCAGGTCGACCCGGTGAACGTCCGGCGCACGATCGGGATGGTCTTCCAGAAGCCCAACCCGTTCCCGACGATGTCGATCTACGACAACGTCATCGCCGGGCTCAAGCTCGCCGGCCGGGTCAGCAGGTCCCGGACCGACGAGGTCGTGGAGCGCTCGCTGAAGGGCGCGAACCTCTGGGGCGAGGTCAAGGACCGGCTGACCAAGCCGGGCGCCAGCCTGTCCGGCGGCCAGCAGCAGCGGCTGTGCATCGCCCGGGCGATCGCGGTCGAGCCGCAGGTGCTGCTCATGGACGAGCCCTGCTCGGCCCTGGACCCCATCTCCACGCTGGCGATCGAGGACCTGATCAGCGACCTCAAGGACCGCTACACGATCGTCATCGTGACCCACAACATGCAGCAGGCGGCGCGGGTCTCCGACCGCACCGGCTTCTTCAACCTCAACGGGGTCGGTCAGCCGGGCCGCCTCATCGAGATGGACGACACCCAGAAGATCTTCTCCAACCCCTCCAACAAGCGCACCGAGGACTACATCACCGGTCGCTTCGGCTGACCGCTCGGCCGACCCCGATGATCAGCGCCACCCCGGCGACGATGACCGCGGTGGCCAGGACCGTCCGGACCGAGATGCCCTCGCCGAGCAGCGCCCAGCCGAGCAGGACCGCCACCACCGGGTTCACGAACGCGTACGTGGCGACGAGGCGGCCGGGCGCGTGCCGCAGCAGCCACTCGTAGCAGGGGTACGCGAGCAGGCTGCCGAACAGCACCAGGTACGCCAGGGCCAGCGCCGACTCCCCGGTCAGCGCGCCGGCCGGCACCCGGCCGGCCTCGCCGCCGACGGCCCCGAGGCCGAGCAGCACCCCGCCGGCGCAGACCAGCTCCAGCCCGCTGCCGAGCAGCGGCTGCGGCGGGGCGTCGGCGTGCCCGGCCAGCACCGAGCCGAGCCCCCAGCAGGCCGCCCCGCCGAGCGCGACGGCGGCCGAGAGCAGGCCTCCCCCCGCCGGATCCACCAGCACCCCGACGCCGACCAGCCCCAGCATCAGCCCGGCCGCGGTCGGCAGGCCGATCCGCTCGTGGTCCACCAGCCGGGCGAAGACCATCGTCCAGACCGGGATCGTCGCCAGCAGCAGCGCCGCGGTCCCGGCCGGCAGCCGCTGCTCGGCCCAGGTCGCGCCGCCCGTCCCCGCGGCCGGCATGAGCAGGCCGAGGAGCAGGGCCCACCGCCACTGCCGGCCCGTCGGCCGGCGGTACGCGGCGGGCCGGCCGTACCGGCACCAGGCCCAGACGAGCAGGCCGGCGAGCAGGAAGCGGACGCCGGACAGCAGCAGCGGAGGGAGCTCCCGGACGCCGACCCGCATGGCCACGTACGTGGAGCCCCAGACGACGTACACGACGGCCAGCGCCGCCACGGTCCTCGAGCGCACCCGTTCGACCCTGCCCGCTCCGGACGATCAGGGCGTGTGGCCGGACCGCCAGGTGTGCCACAGTATCTGCCACACTCGATCCCATGCCGCTCCGGGACGTCGCCGTCGCGCTGGTGGCGCCGGTGCCGCTGTTCGAGCTCGGCGTGGTGTGCGAGGTGTTCGGGCTCGACCGGACCGACCTGGGCCTGCCCGGGTACGACCTGGCGGTCTGCGGGCCGTCCACCGCGCCGATGCCGACGACGTCCGGAGTGCCGGTGACGCCGTCCCACCCGTACGGGCGGCTGGCGTCGGCCGAGCTGATCGTCGTGCCCGGGGCGGCGCCGCCGGCCGGCCGCCCGCCCTCGGCCGAGCTGGTCCGGGAGCTCACCGCCGCGACCGGGCGGGGCGCGACCGTCGCCAGCGTCTGCACCGGCGCGTTCGTGCTGGCCGCGGCCGGCCTGCTCGACGGCCGGCGGGCGACCACGCACTGGCGGCACGTGCCGCTGCTGGCCCGGCTGCACCCGGCCGTCACCCTGGAGCCGGACTCGCTCTACGTCGAGGACGGCCCGGTCGCGACCAGCGCCGGCTCGACGGCGGCCCTCGACCTCTGCCTCCACCTCGTCCGGCGGGCGCACGGGGCCGAGGTCGCCAACCGGATCGCCCGGGACCTCGTCGCCCCGCCGCACCGCCCCGGCGGCCAGGCCCAGTACGTCGAGACGACCGTACCGGCGCCGGACGCGGACGACCTGGCCGGCGTGCTGGTCTGGGCGCTGGAGCACCTGGACGAGCCGCTGCGGGTCGACGACCTGGCCGCCCGGGCGCTGATGTCGCCGCGGACGTTCGCCCGGCGGTTCCGGGAGCACACCGGGACGACGCCGGCCGGCTGGCTGGCGACCCAGCGGCTGCTGCTGGCCGAGCGGCTGCTGGAACGGGGCGAGGACACCGTCAGCGCGGTCGCCGGGCAGGCCGGGTTCGGCAGCGCGGAGACGCTGCGGCGGCATCTGGGCCGGGCGCGCGGGGTGACGCCGGACGCGTACCGGCGGACGTTCCGGCTCGACCGGGAGTAGCTAGCCGCAGCGGGCGTCGGCCGCGGTGACGGCCGGGGTGGCGGAGGCGGCGGGCTTGGGCTTCGGGGCCACGGCCGCCTTCGCCGTCGCCGGATCGCCGATCTTCACGGTCTTCACGCCGGTGTAGTTGTTGCCGATGACCAGGTCGAGATCAGTCGATGCGTCCGCCTGCAGCACCGAGCCCGGCACCGCCGCGGCCAGCGTCTGCGCCTCGTCCTTGTTGTCCGCCCCGTACCGGACCGTCGTGACCGCGGTTGCCGGCCCGTTGGTCGGCTCGATCGTGGTGAAGCCGACGCTCTGCAGGTCGCCCGCGACCTTGCGGGCGAGGCCGCCGACGCCGACCCCGTTGAGGACCCGGACGCTGACCTCCTGCGGCGCGACCGTGAGCACGTTCGGCTTCGGCGACGCGGTCGGCTTGCCCGGGGTCGCCGGCGGGGTCGGCTTGTCGTTGATGATCGAGTCGTACAGGGTCCGGCCGGCGGTGTCGTCGAGCAGCACCCGGCTGCCGCCCTGCCCCGACGGCGGCTGCGGGAAGCCCGGCGGGGTGTACGCGGGGTTCGCGATCGGCGCGGTCAGGAAGCTGACCTTCCGCGGGTCCAGCCCGTGCAGCTGGTCGGCGAGCTGCTTGAGGTCGCCGAACGAGGTCTGCTTGTCCAGGGTCAGCGACTTCGTCGCCGCGCCCAGGAACTTCGTCAGCGCGACCGGGTTCACCAGCAGCTTGGTGCTCGTCGCCGAGCGCACCATCGCGCCGAGGAAGCGCTGCTGGCGCTGGATCCGGCCGAGGTCGGAGCCGTCACCGATGCCGTACCGGGCGCGGACGAAGGCCAGCGCCTGCTCGCCGTCCAGCCGCGAGGTCCCGGCCGGCAGCCGCAGCCCGCTCTCGTCGTCGCGCAGCGGGGTCGTGCTGCAGATCGAGACGCCGTTGAGCGCGTCCACCATCGTCTTGAAGCCGGTGAAGTCGACCTGCACGTAGTGGTTGATCTTGACGCCGGTGAGCTTCTGCACCGCCAGCACCGTGCAGGACGGGCCGCCGATCGAGAACGCCTCGTTGAACTGCCCGTCGTGGGCGGCCTCGGTGCCGCCGCCGGTCTTGCGGCAGGCCGGCAGGCTCACCCAGGAGTCGCGCGGGAAGCTGACCAGCTCGGCCTTGTCCCGGTTCGGCGAGAGGTGGGCCAGGATCGTGGTGTCCGACCGCGCGCCGCTGACCTGCCCGGCCGTGTCCTCGTACGCGCCGTTCGCGCCGGCCCGGGTGTCCGAGCCGATGAGCAGGTAGTTCTCCGCGTCCAGCTGCTTGGCCGCGTCCCGGATGGCGCTGTCGGTGGGGGCCAGCGCGTCGATCCGGTGGATGTTCCCGGACAACGTCTTGTACTGGTACGCCGCGAACCCGCCGCCGGCGACGAGCAGCACCAGCAGGCACACGCCGACCCAGCCGATCGTGCGGACCCAGGGCGGGCGGCGATTGCGGGCCGGCCCGGCGGTGCGGCGGTGCCGGCCCGGGGTGTCGTCGTCATCGTCCGCGCCGGGCTCGGGCGGGAGGTCCGGATCGTGGGTGAACAGGCCGTACCGGTCCGGGGTGCGCTCCAGGAGGGCGACGCCGGTGGGCGCGCCGACCCCGAACGCGGCCGGCGCCCGGTAGCCGCCGTACGCGGCGTCGCGGTCCAGGTCGGAGGCACGGCCCGGTTCCAGGCCGGTGCCGGCGGCGAACCCGCGCCCGTAGTCCTGCGGGTCGTCCGGCCGCCGGTCCTCCGCGCGGCCGCCGCCGTCCCAGCTTCCGGCGCGCTCGTCCCAGCGGCCGGTGCGCTCGTCCGCCCGACCGGGCGGCGAGTAGCCGGGCCCGGCCGGCGGCAAGTCCCCGCCGCGACCGGCCGGCGAGTGGCCGCCTGACGCGAGATCGTCGCCGCGCCCGAGACCGCCCCGCCCGGTGCCGAAGTAACCGCTGTCGGTGCCGAAGTCACCGCGGCCGGCCTCCCGGCCCACATCCGCGCCGCGGCCGGCCTCCCGGCCCACATCGGCGCCACGGCCGGCCTCCCGGCCCACATCCGCGCCGCGGCCGGCCTCCCGGCCGAAGTCGGCGCCGAGGGCGTCGCTCTCGCGGCGCGGCCGGGGACCGCCGGCGAGGGACGACTCGGAGCCGGCCCGGTTCGGGCGGTCGGCACCGGACCCCGCGTGCGCACTGAGCCAGCCGGCGTACGCACCGGTGTCGTCGAAGCGCGGCGGTCCGGGCGGGGCCGGCCGTCGGGGCTGACCGGACAGGTCGGCGACCGGCGCCGCCGGGTGAGCGCCGTTCGGCGCAGCGCTGGGACGTACCGCCCACGACGGCGGGACCCCGTCGGGCCGGTGCCGGCCGGTGTCCTCGTTCTCCTGCCCGGTCCGCGGCGTCTCGTACCGAGGCACCGGCGGCGGCGCCCACGGCGGCACCGATTCCGCCGGCCAGGACGGGTGGTCCGGCCGATGCACGGGCGCCGACGACGGTCCGTGATCGGACGACAGCGCCGACGCCGGCCGGAGTGGGGACAGATCGTCACCGAGAGTAGTCAGATCGGAAGCCGCATGACGGCCGTCCGGACGGGTAGACCGACGGCTCCAGGGCCCGGTCTGCTCCGACCCCCACCGGGTCAGCAGATCGTCGAGGTCCTGTCCGGGCTCCCCCCGCGAGTCCCGGCCGCGTCCCGCGGTGCCGTCGTGGACGTCCGTCACGACGCGTCGGCTCCCTGGATCGGCGGGCAGAGGGGCCGGACGCTGCGAGAACGCCCGGTAGGAAGATCAGCGAGGATGGTACGGACCGTCCCCGCTTGACCGCCAATCCCCGGCGCAGATTCACCCCGTCCGGACCAGCGCCGGCTGCGTCTTTCGGTCCAGCGGGTTCGACCGGAAGAGTGGACTTGTGGCGACCGTCACGTGCCCGCGCAACCATTCCGACACGGTCTGCAACCCTTCCGGAATACCTGCCCGCTCTCACCCAATGATCACAGTCCGTCACCATCGGTAAGCATCTGAGCACGCCCGCGTAGTACGCACCCGTTCGATTGACAACGACCTGATCGGGCGTCACGCTCCGACACATCGGCACCACCCCTGGCCGATCCGCTGCACGGCCAGGACCACCGGCCACGGGGCGGGAGAGTTCGGCGAGGGGACGTCGGGTGGCACGGCACAACAGGCGCGGACTCCGGGTCGGGCGTGGCCCGCTGCTCATCGGCGTCCTCGTGCTGTCCCTCGCCGCCGCCTCGGTCGGCGCGGTCCGGGTGCTCAACGCGGACTCGTCCAACGACGTCGCCACCTGCGCCGGGCCGGCCGGCACGCTCACCGTCGGGGCCGCGCCGTCCGTTCAGCCCTGGCTGAGCGGGCTCGCCGCCTCGTACACCGCCGAGCACCACACCGTCGCCGGGCGGTGCATGTCGGTCACGGTGGGGGCGCTGACCCAGGACCAGGCCCAGCAGTCGCTGCAGCCGGTGCCGTTCCCGGGCGCGGCCGCGCCGCCCGACGTCTGGATCCCGGAGTCGACGATGTCGGTCGACCTGCTGCGGATCCGCCCGGACGGCGCCAAGGTGCTCGCCGTCCCGACGCCGTCCATCGCGACCTCGCCGCTGGTGTTCGCGGCGCCGGGCGACGCGCTGCGGCTGCTGGCCGGCCCGATTGGTGAGACTCAGCCCCAGCTCGGCGACCTGATCCGGCTGCTGCAGGACCCGCGCGGCTGGGGTCAGCCCGGCCTCGGCCACCCCGAGTGGGGGCCGATCAAGGTCACCACGATGGATCCGGGCAGCACCCCGCTGGGCACCGGGATCCTGCTCGCGCTGGTCGGCGTGCTGACCCAGACCCCGACCCCGGAGGTGAACGCGGCGGCGTTCGACCGGCCGGAGGCGCGGGAGGGGCTGCTCGGGCTGTCGCGCGCGTTCGGGACGCCGGCACCGGACGGGACCGCGCTGCTGGCGCCCGTCGCCGCATCGAGCACCGCGGCCCAGGTGATCTCCTCGGTCGGCATCCTGGCCGGGTACGAGCAGGACGTCTGGCGCTACGACCGGGACAGCCCGTCGATCGTGCTGGCCACGACGTACCCGATCGACGGGCAGCTGGCGGCCGACTTCCCGTACGTGGTGCCGAACGGCAGCTGGGTCGACGCCGCCGACAAGGCCGCCGCCGCCGACTTCCGCAGCTGGCTGCTGTCCGACGCCGTCCAGAGTCGCCTGGACGGGTACGGCCTGCGCCGCGCCGACGGGGTCGCCGGCCCCGCGATCGCCAGCGGGCTGCGGGTCGACTCGGTGCTTCCGCTGGCACCCGTCGCGCAGCAGGCCGTGGACGGGCCGATCGCGGCCCGGACGGCCTGGCGGCTGCTGACCCGGCGGATCTCGCTGCTGGGCCTGTTCGACGTGTCCGGATCGATGGCCGACCCGGTCCCGGGCAGTACCCGCTCCAAGCTCGACGTGGCCCGGGACGCGGCCCAGGCCGCGCTCGGCTTCTTCGACCCGCAGGACTCGCTGGGGCTGTGGGAGTTCTCCCGGCAGCTCGACGGGGACAAGGACTACAAGGTGCTGGTGCCGCTCGGGCCGGCCGGGCAGCGCGTCGGGCCGTATCCGAACCGGCAGGTCGCCTCCGTCGCGGCGTACAAGGCGATGGTGCCGCGGACGGCGACGGGGTTGTACGACAGCATCCTGGCCGCGTACCGCAGCGCGACCGCGGCCTACCGGGCCGACGCGGTCAACACGATCGTGGTCATCACCGACGGCCAGAACGAGGACGCCGGCAGCATCACGCTCCCCCGGCTGCTGGCTCAGCTGAAGACTCTGCACAACCCGGCGAAGCCGGTCCACATCGTGACCCTCGCGTACGGCACCGGCGCCGACCCGGCCGCCCTGGCCCAGGTCGCTCGCGTCACCGACGGCCTCCAGTTCTCCTCCCCCGACCCCAACTCCATCGGCAAGGTCTTCACCACCGCCGTAGCCGCCCTCACCGGCTGACCCTTTCTCTCGCCGACCCGGTCGGGGAGGAGCCCCGAACCCCCCTCCCGACCGGGCGCTCTCACTTGTGCGGAGCCAGCGGTCCGATGCTCGGCACCAGCCCGGGCGCCGCGATCGACGGCCGCGCCGGCGCCTCGATGCGGACGTCCGTGTCGCGGACCCGCTCCAGGCTCCATCCGACGATGAGCACGACAACCAGGCCGAGGATCACCAGCGCTCGGAACAGCTGCAGGATCGACCGCACCAGCAGCCCGACCAGCCGGAACAACACCACCACGGTCCGCCCGGCCGCCAGCGCCACCAGCGCGCCGACCATCACCAGCAGCGCCCCCGGGCTCACCGACGACATGTCGGGCAGTGCCGAGGAGAGATCCATTGAGCTTGCGAGATTCGGAGCTACAGTCATCTGGAGCCCCTCCGTTTCGACGCGAGCGGGTTCAGATAGGAGCGGACACCCCCGGACTCGCGGCCAAACGACTCCCGGGGGTGCCTGCCCGAGGACGGCCCGCCGCCGCCTCGAGGTGATCGGCCCCAGTGTCCGGCCGGTGGGCTCGCCGCGCGTTCAGCTATGTGCTCCATGGCTACCTCCCGTGACGCCGTGAAACCCTTCTTGTAGCAGCATGGACTCTTACATTTGGATTCCACAAGAACCAGATGGCGCCTTTCGGGTACAGCGATGCTTGTACTGTGGTTCGGTGGCCTCTAGCCTCCTCGCCTGACAATCACTGTCAGCGACGATCACTCGAGGGAATCCTCATGAGCCAGCCATCACCGGGTGCCGAGCCCACCCTCGGTGCTCGCCTCCGGGAGCTACGCGGCGAGTCAAGCTCGACCCAGGGCACCCTCGCCGCCGCCCTCGGCCTCGCGACCTCGTCGATCTCCGCGTACGAGAAGGACACGCTGCGACCGACCGACACGCGCCTGCGGGACATCGCGACGTACGTGGTCCTCGCCCGCGACCCCGACGGCACCCGCCGGGAAGAGCTCCCGCCCGAGGGGCAGCTCACCGAGGAGCAGCGGGCCGAGCGGGACGGGCTGCTGGACGAGCTCCGGCGGCTGCGGGTCCGCACTCAGGAGCAGGCCGACGAGACCGGCGGCCGGCGCGACCTCTGGGCCTTCGAGCCGGGCGAGTCGGTGATGCTGGTCTGCGGGAACCTGGAAGGCACCGAGCACCCCTACAGCGACCCCGGCGATCCGAACTACACCGCATTGCTGTCGTACGCGGACCTGGACGCGTTCGTCGAGTTGCACGGGCACATACGGATGCGGAACCCGCAGGCCGAGGTCCGCTTCACCCAGCCCGACAAGCTCAAGGCCGACGACCTGACGAGCCACCTCGTGATGATCGGCGGGCCGGGGCTGAACAAGACACTGCAACAGGTCTTCGCGCGGACCAGGTTGCCCATCCGCCAGGACAAACATCCCGAGTTCAAGAACGGCGAGGTCTTCTACGTCGAGAAGCAGGACGAACCGCACCTGCCTGTCTTCGACCGTTCCGATCCGCCCCAGCTGACCGAAGACATCGGCCTTCTCGCGCGGCTAACGAATCCCTTCAACGCCGCCAGCACGCTGACCTGGTGCAGCGGGGTGTACTCACGCGGCGTGTTCGGGGCGGTCCGGTTGACCACCGACGCAAAACTGCGGGACAGCAACATGGACTACCTGACCGATCGCGGGAGCCAGTTCGCCGTGCTGGTCAAGGTCCCGGTCGTGTCCGGCAGCGCGATGACACCGGACCTCCAGAATCCCGATTCCCGGCTGCGCATCTGGTCCGACGACGAGGACTCCGATGCCACCGGAACCGGCACATGACCGGCGTCAAGCCGCTGAGCCGTCCGGTGCGCCACCACAGCTCGCACACCGGGCTTCTCGCCGTGGCGCAGGGCGGGAACGCCCCGCTCAGCGGCATCGTCGTGCCGGCCGGGCGGCCGACCGAGAATCTCGAACCCGCCCTGCGGCTCAGCGCGCAGCTGCAGACGCCGATCCTGATCCTCTGCAGCCTGGAGGCCGTGCCGGGTGACGTGGCCGAGCTGGCCGCCGGCATACCCGGCACCCAGGCCACCGTGGTCGACCTGACGGACCCGTCCGACGGCGTCCTTCCCCAGCTCGCGACGTCCAAGTTCCACGACGGCACGATGAGCGCGGTCGGCGACCTGAGCCTCAAGCGGAACATCGGGCTGGTGGCCGGGAGAGCGTGCGGCTGGCGCAGCGTGCTCTTCCTCGACGACGACGTCCGGGACCTGAACGCCCGGGTGGTCCGGCGGGCCGCAGGCTCCCTGGAGCACTACGCGGCGGTCGGGATGCCGGCCACGAGCTACCCCGACAACTCGGTCGTCTGCCACGCCCGCCGGCTCGTCTTCGACGACCAGGACGTCTTCGTGAGCGGCTCGGCACTCGCCGTCGATCTCGACCGGGTCTGCTCGTTCTTCCCGCAGGTCTACAACGAGGACTGGCTCTTCCTGGCTCCCCATCTGCAGCCCGGGCACCGGGCCGTGGCCCGGTCGAGAGCGGTGCAGCAGATCGAGTACGACCCGTTCAAGGTGCAGCGGGCGCGGGCCGAGGAGTTCGGCGACGTCCTGGCCGAGGGCCTGGTGGGCAGCCTCCATTCCGGCGCCATCGCCGATGCGATGGCGGTGGGGTATTGGGACGAGTTCTTCGACCACCGACTGCGCTTCATCCGCGAGGCGGTCGACCCCTGCTACTTCTCGGGCGCCATCGAGGCGGCCGAGGCACTGGAGACCGCGGACACCGAGCTGCAACGGCTCTCGCCACGACTGGCCGCCGACTACCTGTGGGCCTGGCAGGACGATCTGGACACCTGGCAGCGGTATCTCGCGAACGTCCGCATCCGGGGCTATCTCGTGTCCGCCCTCGGCGATCTCGGCCTGACGCCGGTGCGCCCCGACACCCGCAGCGGCCGGCGCCGGACGTACGCCTGATCGCCGGCCCCGGCGGACCCGGCCGGGAGGAGCCCCGAGTCCCCTCCCGACCGGGCGCCCTCACTTGTGCGGCGCGGCCAGCCTTCCGAGCGTCGGACCGGCGGTGAGCGGAGCGGGCGCGACGACGGTGGTGTCGGGCCCGGAGCCGGCGGTCTCCATGCGGTGGTAGCCCCAGCCGACAATCAGCCCGAGGGCGACCGCCAGGATTGCGACGGCCTTGACGAGCTGCATAACTGCCCGGAACAGCACCCCGACCAGGCGCACCAACCCGAACAGGGTCCGCGTCGCGGCCAGCGCGACCAGGATCCCCACCAGCAGGAGCAGGGTTCCCGGCTCGATCCCGGACACGTCCGGCAGCGCCGAGGAGAGATCCATTGAGCTTGCGAGATTCGGAGCTACAGTCATCTGGAGCCCCTCCGTTTCGACGCGAGCGGGTTCAGATAGGAGCGGACACCCCCGGACTCGCGGCCAAACGACTCCCGGGGGTGCCTGCATGAAGGGGACAGCCTGCGCGGCGTCCGCTGGATCCGTGACGAGGTCCCGGGCGCGAGCCCGGCCTGCCGATCCCTTGGTCAGGGTGGCGTGCTCACGGGTCTCACCTCCCGCCACTTCGAGAAGTTCAGGTGAACTACTGAAGTTGAATCAACCTCACTGTACCCTCGATCCGAAGCATCTCAATCTCATTCTTTGGTGAACTTCGGTGCTTGACCTAAGCGTCAGTGAGGTTTAACGTGCTCCCCACTTCCCCGCTCCTCAGGGACCAATCCGGGCCTGCAGGCACCACGATCGAGGACCGATGAGCCAACCTTCAGCCACGCTCGGCGCGCTGCTGCGCCAGCTGCGCCTAGGCGTCGGAGCGACCCAGAAGGACGTCGCCGACGCGCTGAAGGTCGGGGAGACATCCATTTCGCAGTACGAGTCCGGGCGATCTGCGGTACCCGACGCGCGACTGCGGGACTTCGCGACGTTCGTGGTGCTCAGCGAGTCCGGACACACCGGCGGATTGGTTCCGGACGGCCAGCTGACTGAACTTCAACGAACCACGCGAGCCGAGATGCTGTCGCGGTTGCGAGAGGCGCGCCGGCCCAGCACCGGTCAGCCACGGCCGGAGCCGGCGGGCGCCGAGGAACCGCCGGCGGCGGACCTGTGGACCTTCGATCCGGGCGAGCCCATCACGATCGTCGTGGGCCAACTGCAGAACATGACGCATCCCTACGCCAACACTCGGGATCCGAACTACACCGAGGTGATGGCGCACGCCGACATGGACGCCTTGATCGAGCTGTACGGGCATCTCCGCATGCGCAATCCAGACAACGACGAGATCCGTTTCGTGCGGTCGGACCGTTTCATCGAGGCCGACCAGATGTCCAGCCATGTGGTGGTCATCGGCGGACCCGGCCTGAACCCGACGCTGGAACAGATCTTCGATCGGACCGACCTACCCGTCAGCCAGGAGGAACACGCCGACGTCAAGGACGGCGAGGTGTTCTACGTACAGAATGAGGAGCCCGAACTACCGATCTTCACCGGCCGCGGCACGCTGCGGTTGACCAGCGACGTCTGCCTCTTCGCTCGGCTGACCAACCCGTTCAACACCGCCCGGACGTTGACCTGGTGCAGCGGCGTCTATACGCGGGGAACGCTCGGTTCCGTCCGCCTATTGACCGATATCGCGCTGCGTGATGAGAACAGCTCCTACCTCGCGCACCGTTTCACCGATGCGAAGCAGTTCGCCATAATGGTGAAAGTGCCTGTCGTGTCCGGCAGGGCGCTGACCCCTGACCTGTACAACGAAGAGGCCCGGCTCTACGAGTGGTCCGACGCCGAGCCATCTGGAGAGGCCCGGCCTGACGGTGACGCACCTGAGGCCAGCCGTTGAGCATTACTCTACGCACTCGAGCTTGCTCCGACCGTCGCGACCGGGGCGGGCCGAGCCCGACGTCATCGTCGTCCCTGCCGCCCGGCCGGCATCCAACCTCGACTCGGCCATCCGCCTCGGCGCCGCCCTCGGCGTCGAGGTCGTCGTTCTGTGCAGCCGACAGGCCCGGACCGACGAGGTCCTCCGAACGGCGGCCGAGGTCGACGGGGCGCGGTGCACCGTGGTCGACTTTCCGGCCGCCGTCCCGGCCGTGCCCCAGTTCGACACGTCCCTGTTCGGGGAGGCCGCGATCTCCTGGCACGGGGACGTCAGCCTCAAGCGCAACGCGGCGCTGGTGCTCGGCCGGATGCTCGGCTGGTCGACCGCGCTCTTCCTCGACGACGACATCCGCGACCTCGGGCCCACGCAGGTCCGGGAGGCCGTCGGCACGCTGCGCGTCCATGCCGCGGCCGGGATGGCGTCGACCTCGTACCCGGACAACTCCGCGGTGTGCCACGCGCGCCGGCTGGCCGTCGGCGATCAGGGCGTGTTCGTCGGCGCCCACGCGCTGGCGGTCAACCTCGACCGGATCGACTCCTTCTTCCCGCAGATCTACAACGAGGACTGGCTCCTGCTCGCGCCCTTCTTCGAGCGCGGCGAGGTCGCCGCGGCGGGAGCGGTCCGGCAGAAGATGCGCGATCCGTACACGCCCGAGACGCGGGTGGCGGAGGAGGAGTTCGGCGACGTCGTCGGCGAGGGCATCATCGGGCAGCTGCACGTCGGCCCGCTCGAGTCAACCCGGTCGCCGGACTTCTGGGCCAGGTTCCTCGAGCTCCGCGCGGAGTTCATCCGCACCACGTCCGACGCCTGCCAAAGGTCCGACCACCCGGACGCCGAGCGGGCCCTGGACGCGCTCAGGACCGCCGAGGCGGCCCGGTCGAGACTCCGACCCGAGATGCTCGCCGACTACGTCACCAGCTGGTACGCCGACCTCGACACCTGGCGGCGGTACCTCTCTCAGGTCGCGCGACGGGATGACCTCCCGTCCGCCCTCGCAGCGATTGGCCTATCCGCCGAATCGGTGGGACCCCGCCCGGCCCGCAACACCCGCCCGTGACGACGTTCGGGCGGCCCTCCCCGACCACAGCACGCGTACCAGGCGGAGACATGCCCTACTTGATTGAGCCCGCGGTGAACCCCACCCGCCTCAACGGTTCACAGCCCGACATCGTCGCTGGAGAGCTGACGCTGCGCCGGTGGGTGCCGGAGGACGCCGAGCAGCTGATGTCCGCCTACGACGACCCCGAGATCCGGCGATGGAACCTCCGGCGGCTCGACTCGCGGCGCGAGGCCGAGACGCTGATCGCCACCTGGAAGCAGGGCTGGCGGCGGCAGACGGCGGTCAGCTGGGCGGTGGTGCGCACGTCCAACCCCGACAAGATCCTGGGACAGGTCGGGTGCCGGTCCCTGTTCCTGGTCGACGGCGTGGCTGAGATCTCGTACTGGATCATGCCCGGACAGCGCGGCCGGGGGATCGCGACGAGGGCGACGAAGGTCCTGTCGCAGTGGGCGTTGGAGACAGTCGGCCTGCACCGGCTGGAGCTGGTGCACTCGGTCTTCAACACCGGCTCCTGCCAGGTGGCGATCAAGGCCGGCTTCGAGATCGAGGGCGTGAAACGTGAGCTGCAGCGGCACGCGGACGGCAGCTGGCACGACATGTGCCTGCACTCCCGCATCCGCCCGCCGTACTCGCCGCCGTCCGCCCGGCCTCGGCCGCCTCGGCGGCAGTTGGTGACCAGGCTCCGGCAGTCGGTGCGCCCGCGCGCCCTCGCGGCCGGCCGGTCGCTCGGCGAACAGGGCCGCGCGACCAAGGCCGCCCGCGGGTGAGGCCCTGGGCTAGTTGTTCGGGTCGGACTGGGAGCCGGAGACGGCCTGGGATTCCAGGACGGTCAGGGCTTCGGCTTCGGCTCGGGTGATGGTGGGGGGGCCTTCGAGGGCGGCGCCGATGGCGGTGACGTTCCAGGTCAGGCCGACCTGGAAGTGCCACTGCTGGCCGGGCTGGGTGCCGGAGGACTGGCTGAAGGTGATCTGGCAGTCGGTGCGGCCGCCGGCCGAATATTGCTTGCCGCCGCCGGCGCACGTGGTGTCCACGTCGCTGCCGGCCGGGACCCCGGACACAGAGACCTGGGACGGCGTCGCGGTGACGGTCACCGGCGGGCCACCGGCCTGCGCGGTCACCGAGATCGGATCCCAGGCGGCCTGGTCGAACCACATCCAGGTCGGCAGCCGGACGAAGCCCTTCGTGGCCGGGTTGAAGTTCACGATCGGCATCCGTACGAGCTGCTCGATGTACTTGCGGGCGATCTCCATCAGCAGCTGCGGCGGCACCGGCGGCTGCGGCGGCAGCTGGCCGGTCGGCACCCAGACCAGGTCCGGGTTGTTCGCGGTCCACTGGTCGACGTACTTGAAGAAGTCCTTGATGGACCCGTCGAAGTTGCCGGAGTCGCACTCCCACGAATACCAGTTGCCGTCGTCGGTGGCGTGGTCCTGGACCTGCGGCGGGAACCACTCGCTGTGGTCCTCACCGGTGTGGTGGGCCAGCTGGTAGTAGTACGGATCCACGGAGTCGGCGGCCATCTCGGCGCCCGAGCGGCCCTTGTTGTACCAGCAGGGCGGCGGTACCGCGTTGGGCACGGAGACGACCCCGCCGCCCTTGGTGCCGTAGTGGCCACCGTTGACGGTGATCTTCACGTACGACGCACCGGCGCCGAGAGTGCCGTTGTCGTTGGACGCGCAGGAGACCACGGTCGGGCAGTTCTCCGCCGACGCGGGCGCCGCGGACACGACCATCCCGGTCGCCACCGCGAGCAGCGGGACGACGAGCAGCGTGGCCCTCCGCCGGGTCCAGCCAGCCATTCCGATCCCCTCCGTCTGCCGTCTCCGCACTACTGACGCACGGAAACCAGGCCAGGTTGCCGGGCATTCGTACACCTTGTAGGCGAATTGGTCCAGAACGGTCACCGTACTTGGCGGTTTGATCACCGAGGGTGCCTCATGATCGACCGTCAGCAGGCTGGGCTACGGTGCCCCGCGATGGACGACCGGACGCTGGTGGCGGGGCTGCGTACCGGCGAGGTGCGCGGGCTCGCGGCCGTCTACGACGCGTACGCCGACCGGCTGCTGTCCTACGCCGGCACGCTGGTGCCGGAATCCGAGGCGGTGGCCGCCGTCCACGACGCACTGCTCGTCGCCCGGGAGCGGGCGGAGAAGGCACCGGAGCTCTTCCGGGCCTGGCTCTACCTGCTGGTCCGCAACGAGTGCGTACGGCAGCGGCGGCAGCGGCGCCGGTCCGCGCCCGCCGCCCCGGCCGCGCCGACCGGCGCCACGACCGGCACCACGACCGGCACCTCGACCGCCGCCGACACCGCCGGCGACGCCGCCGGCGACACGAACGGAGACACGAACGGCGGCCTGGACGGCGACCTGGTCCGGACGGCGCTGGCCGGGCTCGACCCGGTCGAGCGCGAACTGCTGGAGCTGTCCGCCCGGCACGATCTGGACGACGCCGAGCTCGCCGCCGTGCTCGGCCCGCACGCCCCGGCCGCGGCCGAGCGGGCCCGGACCCGGCTGGAGCAGACCGCCACCGGGCTGAGCGGCGACTGCGCCGAGGCGGCCGGCACCGCGACGCACCGCCTGGCCCGGCACGTGCAGACCTGCCCGGCCTGCGCCGGGACGGCCCACCCGGACCCGGTCGCGCTGCTGGCCGCCACGCCGTTCGTACTGGCGCCGGCAGGGCTGCGGGAACGCGTGCTCGGCCACGCCGAGCTGATCGTCTACCAGCAGCGGCTGGCCGAGCGGGCCGGTCCCTGGCAGGACGCCGGGTTCCCGGTCCCGCTCGCCCGGCGCCGGGCCGTACGGCGGCCGCCCGTGCGGTGGTCGGCCGCCGCGGCCGCGGTGCTGGTCGTGCTCGTCGTGGGCGGCCTGCTGCTGACCCGGCCGGGCGGCGGGGGCGCGCCGCTGGCCGGTACCGCGAACGAGCAGTTGCAGACCGCGCTGCCGGCCGGCGACGAGACCGGCAGACCCCCGGTCGGCACGACCACTCGGAGCAGCCCGTCGCCGAGCGGCCCGGAACGGACCGCGACGCCGTTCCCGACGACCGGCCACAGGCCGACTCCCACGGCCAGCGGAAGCACGTCGCCGACCGGGCCGCCGAGCCCGACCCGGACCACGGTCGCCCCGGTGCCGACCACGCCGGCGCCGACCACGGTCCCCACCACCCCGGCCCCGACGACCACGCCGCCGCCGGTGCCGGCCATCAGCGCGGCCTCGGTGCTGACCTCGGCGTCCTGTCCGGACACCTGGAAGGCACGGCTCACCGCGACCGTCACCGGCACGACTGCGACCGGCGTCAACGCGCTGATCAGCGGCGGCTCCGGCCCGTCCAGTACGCCGATGAACCCGGCCGGGCCGGGCGTGTGGACCGTGGTGGTCACGCTGCCGGCCGACACGGCGCTGCGGTTCACCGCGGCCGCGGCGACCCCGGGCGGCCGGTTGAATTCGGCGGCGAAATCCCTCAGCCACGCCTGCCCGTAAAGAAGCCTCAGCCCGGCAGCGTGCAGGCGCTGCCCGTGCTCACCTGCGACACCCTCCAGCTCCCGTCCTCCAGCTCGAGCGAGACCGTGAACTGCTGCTTCGAGCCGCTGGAGCCCGGCCGCGGCTTGCCGGCCCGGTCGTAGACCCGGACCAGGGTCTGGTCGAGGCAGGTCGAGGCCGTCGCCTTGGCCCCCTTGACCGCGACCACGGTGGCCGAGCCGTCGATCGGCCCGCGCTGCGTGATGCCCTGCTGCTTGATGTTGGTGAACAGCGTGAGCAGGGTGTCGCGTTGCGGCGAGACGCTGAACGCGGTGATCTCCGGGTCTGCCGGGTTCGGCTTCTCCGCCAGCCGCACCACCATCGACCAGTACGACTTGGTCGCCTCCTGCACGACCGTCTGCGTCCCGGTCGCGGCCGGCCCGAGCCAGCGGATCGGCGAGCGCTGGGTGCCGACCGTGGCGGTCGGGGTCGGGGCGGCGGTGCTGGTCGGCGCGGCCGTGGTCGGGGCCGCGGCGGTCGCCGCCGGGCCGGAGCCGGGCGGCAGTGCGGTGGGCTCGTCGGACGAGGAGGAGCAGCCCGCCAGCGCGGCCCCGGTCAGCAGGACCGGGACCACCACGCGGAGACCGAATCGGGACATGCGCGACACCTCACCGGGCGGTCCGGACACTGTCAACTCCGCTGGAAGTTTCTCGACCTTTTCTGTTGGCGGCGGGCGCGGTCGTGGCTCCCACCGGTGAGTGCGGGGAACAGCCCCGCCGGATCCCGGGAGTTCCCATGACCATCACCTCCTCGATGACCGGCCTGGACGAGTCCGACGAGCGCCTGGTTCCGCTCCTCGGCGGCAAGCCCTCCCCGGCCGCGCGGGTCGGTCTGGACGAGTCCGACGAGCGCCTGGTTCTGCTTTCCGGCGGCAAGCCCACTCCGCTCGCGCGGGTCGGCCGGGCCGTGCGGCGGGTGGGGATCGGGGTCGGCGTGGCCGGGATCGTGCTGGCGCCGCTGGCCGGCGGGGTGGCCGCGGCCGCGCCCGGCGGGGGCTACGGCGTGCCGGTGCAGGTTCCGACGGTCCCGGCCAAGGCCAAGGTCCCGGTCATCCTGCCGACCGGCGTGGTGCCCACCGCGATCACGGCCAAGCCCAAGGTCCCGGTGGTCCTGCCGACCGGCGTGCTGCCGACGGCGATCCCGACGGGCGCGCCGGCCCCGACCACCGCCGCGCCGACGCCGGCCCCGGCCACCACCACCGAGCACGGCAGCAGCAGCAGCACCAGCACGGGCACCGGCAGCGGCACGGGCACGGGCACGGGCACCGGTGCCGGTGCCGGGGATGCGGCGCCGCTGCCCCCGGTGACCGACCCGACCGGCCCGGCCGCGGAGGGCAGCGCCGACGGCAGCGCCGGCTCCAGCTCCGCCTCGACGTCCGGCGGCGCGGCCGACAACCTTCCGCTGCTGGCCGGCGGCGGGGCGCTGGTGGTCGGCGGGCTCGGCGGCCTGCTCTGGTTCGCCACCCGGCGCCGCGCCGGCCGGTGAGCGCGTGCCCCGAAGGGCAGGAATCGGGCCGCACCGGGACGACCGGCACGCTACCGTCCCGATCGTGGACGACCGGTCGCTGGTCACCGCGCTCCGCTCCGGCGACGTGCGGGGGCTGGCCGGCGTCTACGACGCGTACGCCGACCGTCTGCTCAGCTACGCGGTCACCCTCCTCGGCGACCGGGACGCGGCTGCCGACGCGGTGCACGACGCGCTGCTGGTCGCCCGGGAGCGGATCGGCCAGTTGCGCGAGCCGGACAAGCTGCGGCCCTGGCTCTACGCGATCGTCCGCAACGAGTGCCTGCGCCAGCTGCGGGACCGCCGCCGGGCCGCGCCGCTGGACGCGGCCGGCGACGTGATCGACCCGGACGCCCCCGAGCCGGACCGCGACCTGCGGGCGGAGGAGCTGCGGGAGCTGGTCTGGTCGGCCGCCGCCGCGCTGAACGAGGGCGAGCGCGAGGTGCTCGAGCTGTCCGTACGGCACGGGCTCAGCGGGACCGAGCTGGCCGACGCCCTCGGCGTCAGCCTGAACACCGCGCACGCGCTGACCTCCCGGTCCCGGGCCCAGCTGGAGCGGTCGCTGGGCGCGCTCCTGGTGGCCCGGACCGGCCGGTCCGCCTGCCCGGAGCTGGCCGACCTGCTGACCGGCTGGGACGGCACGCTCACCCCGTTGCTGCGCAAGCGGCTGGCCCGGCACGTGGACAGGTGCGAGATCTGCGGGGAGACCCGCAAGCGCCGGCTCAGCCCGGCGGCGCTGCTGGCCGGAATGCCGTTCGTGCTGGCGGCGCCGGGGCTGCGGGCCCAGATGCTGCGGGATGTGTCGTTCCAGCAGGGGCTGGCCGAGCGGGCCGGCCCGTGGCAGGACGACGGCTTCCCGGTGCCGCTGGACCGGCGCGGCAGGCGCACCCCGTGGCGCTGGTCGGCGGCCGCGGTGGTGCTGCTGGCCCTGCTTCTCGGGGCCGGCCTGCTGCTGCGCCCGGACGCCGGCGCCGACCGGCTGGCCGGGGCGATCGGGACACCGCTGCCGGCGGTCGTCGAGTCCGGGCCCGTGCCGCCGACCGGGTCGGTCGCCGCGGCGACCACCCCGCCCACCGCCACGGCCGGGACGCCGCTGCCCACGACCGCCCCGACCACGGCCGCCACCACCACTCCGGCCGGCGTCCCGACGCCGACCCGGACCACCCCGCGCCCCACGCCCACCCCGACCACGCCGTCGCCGAGCCCGACCCAGACCCAGACCCCGGTCGGGCGGGTGACACCGGACTGGACGCTGCTCACCCCCGCCTGCCCGACCACCTGGCGGGCCCGGCTCACCGCGGTGGTCACCAACGCCACCGCGACCGCGGTCCAGGCGAACGTGGGTCCGGGCGGACAGCCGATGACCGACCAGGGCCGGGGGGTCTGGACCGCGCTGGTCAGCCTGCCCCCCGACACCGCCCTCACCTGGACCGCCACCGCCTCCACCGCCCAGGGAACGATCGTCAGCGCCCCTCAGTCCCTCCGCTACGACTGCCCCCCGGTCCCCTGACCACCGGAGCGTTTGACGGCACCGGCCCGGGCCGAAAGGCTGGAGGTCATGAGTGACAGCGCGCAGATCGGCGTCACCGGGCTCGCGGTGATGGGCAGCAACCTGGCCCGCAACTTCGCCCGGCACGGCCACACCGTGGCCCTCCACAACCGTACGGATGCCAAGACCCGGAACCTGATGGACGAGTTCGGGCAGGAGGGCAACTTCGTCCCGTCGTACTCGGCCGAGGACTTCGTGGCCTCGCTGGAGAAGCCGCGCCGGGTGGTGATCATGGTGAAGGCGGGCGGGCCCACCGACGCGGTGATCGACCAGCTCGCGGCGCTGCTGGAGCCGGGCGACATCCTCGTCGACGGCGGCAACGCGCACTTCGCCGACACCCGGCGGCGCGAGACGGCGCTGAAGGAGAAGGGCATCCACTTCGTCGGCACCGGCATCTCCGGCGGCGAGGAGGGCGCGCTGAACGGGCCGAGCATCATGCCCGGCGGCACCGCCGAGGCGTACGAGTCGCTGGGGCCGCTGCTGGAGTCGATCTCGGCCCACGTGGACGGCACCCCCTGCTGCACCCACGTCGGCGCGGACGGCGCCGGGCACTTCGTGAAGATGGTCCACAACGGCATCGAGTACGCGGACATGCAGCTCATCGCCGAGGCGTACGACCTGCTCCGCCGCGGCCTGGGGATGACCCCGGCCGAGATCGCGGACGTCTTCACCGAGTGGAACTCCGGCGACCTGGAGTCGTTCCTCATCGAGATCACCGCGCAGGTGCTCTCGCACATCGACGCCGCGACCGGCAAGCCGTTCGTGGACGTGGTGCTGGACCAGGCCGAGCAGAAGGGCACCGGCCGCTGGACCGTGCAGATCGCGCTCGACCTCGGCGTCCCGGTCAGCGGCATCGCCGAGGCGGTCTTCGCCCGCTCGCTGTCGGGGCACGCGGACCAGCGCGCCGCTGCCCGGGACCTGCCGGGCCCGACCGCCGACGGCAGCGGCCCGGCCGCGGGCGGCAGCGTCGACAAGGCCGGCTTCGTCGACGACGTCCGCAAGGCGCTGTACGCGTCCAAGGTCGTCGCGTACGCGCAGGGCTTCGACGAGATCACCGCGGGCGCGGCCGAGTACGGCTGGGACATCGACCGCGGCGCGATGGCCACGATCTGGCGCGGCGGCTGCATCATCCGGGCCCGCTTCCTGAACCGGATCAAGGAGGCGTACGACCGGGACCCGCAGCTGCCGTCGCTGCTGGTCGACGACTACTTCAAGGCGGCCGTGGCCGACGGGCAGGAGTCCTGGCGGCGGGTCGTCGCGACCGCGGCCCAGGCCGGCATCCCGACGCCGGGCTTCGCCTCCGCGCTGGCGTACTACGACGGGCTGCGGGCGGAGCGGCTGCCGGCCGCGCTGATCCAGGGCCTGCGTGACCTGTTCGGCGCGCACACGTACCGGCGGACCGACAAGGACGGTGTCTTCCACACCCAGTGGAGCAGCGACCGGTCCGAAGTCTCCGGGGACTGAACAGGCGGAAGTCCCCTGTCGCGGGTAGGCAGGGGGCATGTGGTTCTTCCGCCGGATCGGCGCGCTCCTGCGCGACACGATGCGGTCGCTCACGGGCCACGACCTCGCGCTGTACTCGGCCGGCGTCACGTTCTACGCCGGCATCGCGCTGGTGCCGAGCGTGCTGGTCGCGGTCTGGCTGACCGCCCAGGTGGTCGGCGATGCCCGGATGGTCGAGCTCGGCCGCTCGCTGGCCGACGCGCTGCCGGACGAGCTCGGCGCCCCGCACGTGGCCGAGGTGACGATCGCGGCCGGCCTGCGTCTGCCGGTCGCGGTCGCGCTGGCCGTGCTGATCCCGGCCACCTTCTACGGCGAGGGCCTGCGCCGGGCGTTCGTCTCGCTGGCCGGGACGAAGGACACGTTCATCGGCTGGCGCGGGCGGCTCGCGGTGCTGCCGCTGTTCCTCGTGGCCCCCGCGCTGCTGCTCGCGGTGCTGCTGGTGACCCCGACGCTGGCCGGGCTGTTCGCCGACGGCGGGGTGTCGGTGCTGCTCGCGATCGCGGTCGCGTTCCTCACCGACTGGATCGTGCTGTCCCTGACGCTGACCTGGGTCTACCGGGTGGTCTCCCCGGTCCGGCCGGGCTGGGCGGCCGCGGCCTGGGGCGGGTTCGTGACCGGCTCGTTCGTGGCCGGCTTCGTCCAGGGCTTCGTGCTGTTCCTGTCGCTGCCGCTGAGGCTCGGGGTGCCGTTCGGCGGGTTCACCGCGATCGGCGGCACGGTCGCGGTCGGGCTCTGGCTCTACCTGCTGCACGTGCTGGTCCTGGTCGGCTTCGTGCTCACGCACCGGATCGCCGATCGCGGCGGCGTGCCCTGGCGGGTTGACATGCTTAGCCATTCGGCTAATGTTCTTAGCCATGACGACGAACTTTCTCGACCGGCCGACCGGCCGGCTGGCGTACGAACGCAGCGGTGACCCGGACGGCCCGCTGGTGGTGCTGTCCCCCGGGATGGGCGATGTGCGCTCGACCTACCGCGAGCTGGCAGCGGCGCTCGCCGCGGACGGCGCGAACGTGGTGACCGCCGACCTGCGCGGCCACGGCGAGTCCAGCACCGGCTGGGACGACGGCTACTCGGTGAGCGCGGTCGCGGACGACCTGCTTGCCCTGCTGCGGGAGCACGGCGGCCGCGGCGTGCTGGTCGGCAACAGCTACTCCGGGTCCGCCGCGGTGGTCGCCGCCGCCCGCGAACCGCAGGCGGTGACCGGGCTCGTGCTGTCCGGCGCGTTCGTCCGCGAGCACAAGGCCTCGGCCGTCAACGCCGCGCTGTTCAGCCTGTTCACCCACACCTTCCCCGGCCGTCCACTGTGGACGGCGTACGCGTGGCCGTCGTTCTTCAAGCGGCGCCCGGCCGACTTCGCCGCCCGCAAGGCCGAGCTGAAGGCCAACCTGGCCCGGCCGCACGGCTACGACGCGCTGGCCTGGATCTGCAAGGAGGGCAGCCACGCCGGCACCGAGCAGCAGCTCGGCCGGGTGCAGGCGCCGGCCCTGGTGGTCATGGGCAGCAAGGACCCCGACTTCCCGGACCCGGCCGTCGAGGCCCGCTACACCGCCGACTCGCTGGCCGGCCCGGCCGAGGTCATGCTGGTCGACGGCGTCGGCCACTACCCGCACACGGAGGCCGCGGACGTCGTGGTCCCGGAGGTCGTCGCGTTCGTCCGGAAGGTCTCGTGAGCCTGTCCGCGGAGCGGGTCGTGGCCGAGGCCGGCGACCTGGCCGACCAGGGGTCGCTGTCGCTGGCCGCGCTGGCCCAGCGACTCGGGGTCAAGGTTCCCTCCCTCTACAAGCACGTCGGCGGGCTGGAGGACCTGCACCGCCGGCTCGCGCTGGCCGGCGCGGCCGACCTCACCGCCGCCCTCGGGGACGCGACGGTGGGGCGGTCGGGCCGGGACGCGCTGCGGGCCTGCGCCGTCGCGTACCGGGGGTACGCGAAGAAGCACCCGGGGCGGTACGCGGCGATCCAGCGCGCGCCCGACCCGGCCGACACCGAGCTGTCCGCGGCCGGCGAGCGACTGGTCCGGCTGCTGTACTCGGTGCTGCGCGGCTACGGCCTGGACGAGGACGGCACCGTGCACGCCACCCGCGCGGTCCGCAGCGCGCTGCACGGCTTCGTCACGCTGGAAGCGGCCGGCGGCTTCGGCCTGCAGTACGACGCCGAGGAGAGCTACGACCGGCTGGTCGACCTCCTCGACGCCGGGTTCACCGCCGGCGCCGTCTCGCGCTGAACCCGCGGCTCCGGGACCACGACCGGGAACACCACGGTCCCGTGCCGGTCGAGCTTGTTCCAGCCGACCATCCGTCCTCGCAGCACGGCCAGCGCGGTCGAGTAGAGCAGGTAGGCCCGCAGCGGCTCGTAGATCACCCGGTAGACCGGCACCACCAGCAGGTGCCACCACCGCTCCTTCATCAGCGCGACCGCGACCACGGCCATGACGAAGTGGAACGCGGTCAGCACGCCGAGGTAGATCAGCACGGTGTGCACGTCGCCCTGCAGCAGGCTGTCCACCACCAGCCAGTACGCCAGGGGCAGGAACACCAGCGGTACGAGCACCGACAGCACCGTGTACGGCATGACGACCAGACCGAGCACGCCGTACCGGGGACGCAGCAGCATCCGGCGCTGCTTCCACACCGCCTGCAGGGTGCCGAACATCCACCGGAACCGCTGCTTCACCAGCGACCGCGGCGACTGCGGCACCTCGGTGAGCGCGATCGCGTCGTGGTCCTGCTCGACCCGCCAGCCCGCCCGCTGCAAGGACAGCGTGAGGTCGCAGTCCTCGGCCAGCGTCCGGTGGTCGAACCCACCGGCCTCCAGCACCGCGGTCCGCCGCCAGGCCGCACACGCCCCCGGCACCACCATGATCGCGCCGAGCAGGCTCTGCGCGGTCCGGTCCAGCCCGATCGCGGTGAGGTACTCCAGCGACTGCCACCGGGTGATCAGCCCGCGCCGGTTGCCGACCTTGACCTGGCCGGCGACCGCGCCCACCCGCGGGTCGGCGAAGTGCCGGACCAGCACGCCGACCGTGCTCGGCCGGACCACGGTGTCGGCGTCGAAGGTGATCACCAGGTCCGAGCGCACCTCGGTCAGGGCCAGGTTCAGCGCGCTGGCCTTGCCGCCGTTGGGGCGGGTCACCACCCGGACCCGGTGCCAGTCGACGGCCCGGACCGCGTCCGCGGTGCCGTCGGTGGAGCCGTCGTCGACGACCAGCACCTCCAGGTCCCGGTACGTGCTGCGGCGCAGCGAGGCGATCGTCTTGGCGATCACCCGCTCCTCGTTGTAGGCGGCGATGACCACGGTCACCGCCGGGTGGTAGTCCGGGTCCCAGACCCGGCGCCGGCGGCGGCGCCGCTCGACCAGCGCCAGCGCCACGGTCGCGACCGAGACCACCGCCATCGTGCCGGCACCGAGCACGAACAGGATCTGCACCAGCAGCCCCGGCAGCACGTGCGCGCCCCAGAACGTCCAGTGCGTCAGCCGGTCGGTCAGGCTCGCCGGCGCCGGCCCGAACGATGCCGGCCCGTCGGGGTGCAGCGAGGCCATCGTGACGAACGTGTAGCCCTGGGCCTTGGCCGCCTTCAGCAGCCGCTCGACCAGCACCAGCGTGGCCGCGTGGTCGTTGCCGCCGTCGTGCATGAGCAGCACGTGCCCGCCGCCGTCCAGCTCCGGCACCGGCACGGTCCGGCCCGGGCCGTACAGGTAGTCGTCGGTGTCGATGTCGAAGCTGGCCGCGTAGTGCCCGGTCTGCTGGGCCAGCAGGATCCCGTAGCCGTTGGCGCTGATGCTGTCGACGTCGTTGCCGCCGTACGGGAGCCGGAAGAACCCGGTGCCGTAGCCGCCGATCGAGCGCATCACCCGGTCCGCGGTGACGACCTCCGCGAGGTTGCGGGCCGAGTCGTGCTCGGAGAAGTCGACGTGCCGCATGGTGTGGTTGCCGACCAGGTGCCCTTCCTCGACCTCCCGCCGGAACAGGCCCGGGTGGGCCAGCACGTTCTCGCCGGTGTCGAAGAAGGTGGCCCGGGCGCCGTAGCGGGACAGCAGGTCCAGCAGCTGCGGGGTGTTGCGCGGGTCGGGGCCGTCGTCGAAGGTCAGCGCCAGCTGCTTGTCGGCCAGCTGCGCGAACCGGTCCACGCCGTACTGGCTGTAGGCGATCCGCTGCATCTCGGCCTGGGTCAGCGGGCGCCAGCGGGCGCCGGTGAACGGATCCACCGCGTACGGCGAGCTGTTGACGTAGTCGACCCGGAAGACCCGCAGCATCTCGCCACGGCCGACCACCGGCAGCCGGTCCGGCAGCGAGTCCAGCACCGCCGTGTCGCCGCCGCGCACCCGCGGGTCCGCCGCCGCGTCCGGGGTCAGCGCCCGCGGCAGGAACCAGGCGATCCCGCCGACCGTGACCAGCACGGCCAGGATGATCACCCGCTTCACCATCCGCCAGCGCGCCCCGGACTCGTCCAGGAACACCGCCCGGTCGGTCCGGATCGCCGGCTGCTGCCTACCCCGCACGCTCGCCTTTCCCCTACCTCAGTCGGACTCGGGAATGCCGCCCCGAGTGGTCACCGTCTTCTTCCAGGGCCCGTCCGGCACCGCGTCGGCGGCGACGAACCGCCACGACACCGTGTCCTTGCCGTCCAGGCCGATCACGCTCGCCGCCGCCGGGGACAGGTCCAGGCCCGAACGCTGCTCGTGCGGCGCCGCGGCGCCGAACACGTAGTCCGGGTCGTCCTCGTTGAACGGGCCGACGTCCTGCCACTGTGCGTAGACGGTCCGGCCGTCCTTCCGGACCTCGATCCACCGGTTCTTGAGGATCGAATGCGCCCGGTCCACGTGCTGGCCCTCGTACCAGGGCACGTCGTCGACGGTCGTCTTCACCGAGTCGTCGTCGTTGATCTCCCCGTACGGCAGGGCGAAGTAGAACGCGTTCTCCTTCGGCGTGAACGCCGCCGGGGCGCTGCCGTCCACGGTCCGGTGGTCCGGGTCGTCGAAGCCGCCGAAGTGCGACTCCCAGTCGCCGTCCCAGTAGCTCTCGTCGTTGGCGATCTCGTCGTTGTCCGATGTCGGCGGCTCGCCGGCCCAGAACACCGTGGCCGTGATGCCCTCGTGCGGCGGGTAGCCGTCGTCGGAGTCGGTCGCCCGGCCGCACGCGGTCAGCACCAGGGCGCCGGCCACGAGCACCGCCCACGGCTTCGTCATTCCATTCCCCCCTTGTCCGGCATTCGTGCCGTGGCCCCCGTTCGGTTCATTCCAGGTACGGCCGATCAACACTGACGCCGCTCCGATCAGTCTCCGCGGAGAAGGCGCGCCGGGGCCGTCGCCGGACAACGTGACCACCGCGGAGTCCACCGGCAGGCGGGAGATCAGCAGGTTCACTCTCGGCAACCGCTCGGATACTTCGAGCTGATGCGCCACCCACAGGACCGCCGTACGGCTGCGTCGTCAATGAGCTGTTCGCGACACGCCGTCGTCCGGTTCTCTTTCTTCGGGTAGAAGGCCGGATCGAAGAGCCGAACCCGCCCCCACTGCGAAGGGACTTGTACGACCATGTCCCGAGTTGGTGCGGATCACCGGGGGTACCTCGTGCCGAACGACCTCACCGGCCCGGCCGCCGCCGGCCACGACCTCGCCGACCCGGCCTTCTGGCAGCTGCCGGAACGGGACCGGCTGGACGCGTTCGCCCGGCTGCGGGACCGTCCCGGGCCGGAGCGCTTCCCCGGTTTCTCCGCGCTGGTCACGCACGCCGACGTGGTCGCGGCGAGCCGGCAGCCGCAGCTGTTCCTGTCCGGACCCGGGGTGACGACGCCGGAGCCGTCCCGGCTGGCCCGCACGCTGCTCGGCGACTCGCTGATGAACACCGACGAGCCCCGGCACGGGACGCTGCGGGCGGCGGTGGAGCGCGCGTTCACGCCCCAGCTGCGGACCGCGATCGACGCCGCCATCCGCGCGGTCGCGGTCGCGATCGTGGACGAGGTGGAGAAGGACCGGCCGGCCGACGTCGTGGCCGCGGTCGCGACGCCCATGCCGCTGCGGGTGCTGGGCCGGATCCTCGGCCTGCCGCCCGCCGAGCAGGACCGGCTGCCGGCGCTGCTGGAGCCGGGTCTGCGCCCGCAGCGGGAGCTGCACCGGGTCCTCGGCCGGCTCGGCCGCGAGCGCCGGACCGCGCCCGGGCCGGACCTGATCTCGGCGCTGGCCCGGGAGGGCCTGACCGACCGGGACCTCGCCGCGGTGGCCGCGCCGCTGCTGACGACCGGTGTGGAGACGACCCGGCACGCGATCGCCCACGGGCTGGACCTGCTGTCCCGCAACCCGGAGGAGCGGCTGCTGCTGGTCGGCAACCCGGACGCCTGGATCGGCGGCGCGGTCGAGGAGATCGTCCGGATCAGTACGCCGGTGCCGGCGCTGCGCCGGACGCTGGCCCGCGAGCACCTGATCGGCGACCGGCTGCTGCCGCCCGGCGCCAAGGTCGTCCTCTACTACGTCTCGGCCAACCGGGACGAGCGGGTCTTCCCGGAGCCGGACCTCTTCGACGTGACCCGCTCACCCAACCCGCACGTCGGCTTCGGCGGCGGCGGGCCGCACTTCTGCCTCGGCGCCCCGCTGGCCCGCCGGCAGCTCGCCATCCTGTTCCGCGAGCTCTACAGCCGGCTGCCCAACCTCCAGGTCAGCGGCGGTCGGGGATGAGCAGCCCGCGCTGGAAGGCCTCGGCCACCGCGGCGGCGCGGTCGTTGACGCCGAGCTTGGCGTACACGTGCAGGAGGTGGGTCTTCACGGTCGCCTCGGAGACGAACAGCTGGCGGGCCGCCTCCCGGTTGGTCGCGCCCCGGGCGACGAGCGCCAGCACCTCCTGCTCCCGGGCCGAGAGCGGCTCCTGGGCCGGCCGCCGGACGGACCCCAGCAGCCGGGTCGCCACCGACGGCGAGAGCACCGCCTCGCCCCGGGCCGCCGCCCGGACGGCCCGGAACAGCTCCTCGGCGCGGGCGTCCTTGAGCAGGTAACCGGTCGCGCCGGCCTCGATCGCCGGCAGCACGTCGGAGTCGGTGTCGTACGTGGTGAGCACGAGCACCCGGGCCCGCGACCCGCCGCGGACCAGGCGCCCGATCGCCGTCACGCCGTCCCCGCCGGGCATCCGCAAGTCCATCAGCACCACGTCCGGATCGAGTGCCCCGGTCATCGTGACGGCCTCGTCGCCGCTGGCGGCCTCGCCGACGACCTCGAAGCCGGGCTCGCCGCTGAACATGCCGCGCAGCCCGTCCCGGACGACCGGGTGGTCGTCGACGAGCAGGACCGTGATCGTGCGCCTCTCCCCCTCGCGCTCACTCATGCCGGGATCGCCGGGACGGTGGCGGAGACCGCGGTGCCCTCACCGGGGGCGGACTCGATGTCCAGCCGGCCGGCCACCCGGGCCACCCGCTGGCGCATGCCGGTCAGGCCGAACCCGCTCCCGTCGGCCGGTTCCGATGCCGGGCAGTCCGGGTCGAACCCGATCCCGTCGTCCCGTACGTCCAGCGTCACCACGTCCTCCATGTACGACAGGGTCACCCCGACCCGGCTCGCGGCCGCGTGCTTGCCCACGTTGGCCAGCGCCTCCTGCCCGGTCCGCAGCAACGCGATCTCCACCTCCGGGTGCAGCTGGCGGGCGGTGCCGGTGGTGGTCACCGCGGCCGGCACCCCGTTGACCTCGGACCAGCGCGCGGCCACGTCGGCCAGCGCGTCCGGCAGCCGGGCCGCCTCCAGCGGCTCGGGCCGCAGCGCCTGCACCGACCGGCGCGCCTCGACCAGCGTGGAGCGGGCCAGCTCGGCCGCGGTGTCGAGGTGGCGTTCCCGGTCGGCGCCCGACCGGGCCGCCTGCAGCTGGGCGACGATGCCGGCCAGCCCCTGCGCGATCGTGTCGTGGATCTCCCGGGCCAGCCGCTCCCGCTCGTAGTGCACGCCGGCGTCCCGGGCCGAGGCGACCAGCTGCGCGTGCAGCTGCGCGTTCTCCTCCATCGCCGCGGCCAGCCGGGCGTTGGTCTCGCCGAGCTCGTCGATGGTGCGCTTGCGGGCCGCGCTCTGCTCGTCGGTGAGCCAGCCATAGTAGCCGAAGCCGGCCGCCAGCACCGCGTTCACCAGCACGACCGCGCCCCAGAGCGACAGCCCGCCCGTCGTCGCCTGCGGCAGGCCGCCGAGCTGCGAGGTTGCCGCGAGCGTGGCGGTCACGACCACGCCGACGAACCGCCACATCCCCGGCAGCAGGTCGAGCGCGAACAGGTAGCCCAGGAAGGCGACGAACCCGTTCCACGGTGAGCACAGCACCAGGGCGGCAGCGAGCGCCGTCCAGCCCAGGAAGAACACCGGACCGGACACCGGCCACCGCCCCTGCTCCGGCGAGCAGAACCGCACCCACAGCGCGGCGGCGACTGCCAGCGCGATGTCGACCCACCGGGGCGGCCAGTCGGTGTCCCGGACGAACAGGGTCAGCAGGGTGCCGATGGCGATCCCGCCGTACGGGACGTACTGCTGCACCGCGCTCCAGCGCTCGAGCGCGCGCAGCCGCTCCAGCTCGGCCTGCCGCGCCTGCAGGACCTGCCGATCCGACTCCGCCGGCCGGGCCGGCTCCGGGAACCGGTCCGGCCGGGACGACCCGTACGGGACAGTCACGCGCTCACTCCCAGCGGAACGTGCGGGCCGCGACGACACCCGCGACCAGCGCCCAGGCCACCATTGTGACCAGGTGGACCGGGTGCGGCCACGCCCCCTGCCAGGTGTCCCGGACCGACTCGAGCGCCGCCCCGAGCGGGGTCACGTCGCTGATGTGCTTGAGCAGCGGGCTGAACGAGTCGCGCGGGACGTAGATCCCGGCCAGGAACGCGCTGGGGAAGAACGAGACCGTCCCGATCGCGCTGGCGGCCCTGGCCGTCGGCGCCACCGCGGCGACGAGCATCCCGATCGAGAGCAGCGCGGCCGCGCCGAGCACGACGGCCAGGACGAAGCCGGGCAGGTTGCGCGGCACCGCGACCCCGAAGGCGGCCGCGCCGACGCCGACCAGCAGCAGGACCGCGACCACGGCGGCCGCGCCGACCAGGATCAGCTGCGCGCCGAGCAGCAGCTGCGGCCGGATCGGGGTGGCCCGCAGCCGGCGCAGCACCCCGCGCTCCCGGTACGTCGCGATCGTCGTCGGCAGCACGCTCAGCCCGAGGATCGCCAGCACGATGCCGACCCCGAGCGACGCGATGTACTCGGTGCCGCCCTGGCCGCCGAGGTCCGCGCTCGGGTCCCCGAAGCCGGGGATCAAGCCGAAGCCGACCAGCAGCAGCACCGGCAGGGCCAGCACCAGCAGCGGCAGCACCGGCTCCCGGAAGAACAGCTTGGTCTCCATCCTGGTCATCGCCCCGAGCGCGCTCATCGCACTTCCGGTTTCTTGGTCGTCCGCCGGTCTGCTGGCACGGCCTCCGGTTTCTTGGTCGTCCGCCGGTCTGCTGGCACCGCCTCCAGCTCGTCGTCGTCCATGGGGCGGCCGGTGAGCGCGAGGAACGCGTCGTCCAGCGTGCGCTGCTCCAGCCGCAGGTCGGCCACCAGCACGTGCTCGCGGGCCAGCACCGCGGTCACCCCGGTGGCGAAGTCGCCGGTGCCGGTGACCAGCACCTGACTGCCGGACCGCGCCACCCCCGTCACTCCGGGTACGGCCTCGACCAGGCCGGCCGGCAACGGGCCGGGCGGGCGGAACCGCATCCGCCGCTCCGAGCCGGACCGGTCGATCAGCGCGGTCGGCGTGTCCAGGGCGACGACCCGACCCCGGTCGACGATCGCGACCCGGTCGCAGAGCTCCTCGGCCTCGTCCATCAGGTGGCTGACCAGCACCACCGTGACGCCCTGGGCCCGGACCCGGCGGACCAGCTCCCAGGCCTGGCGGCGGGCGGCCGGGTCGAGCCCGGTGGTGATCTCGTCGAAGAACACCAGCTCGGGGTCGCCGACCAGGGCCAGCGCGAGGAACAGCCGCTGCTTCTGGCCGCCGGACAGGGTCCGGAACCGGGCGGTGCGCTTGCCGGCCAGGCCCCACTCCGCCAACAGCTCCGGGACCGGGCGGGGGTGCCGGTAGAAGCCCGCGTAGAGCTCCAGCGCCTCGCCGACGGCCATCTTCTCCGGCAGCTGCGCCTGCTGGAGCTGGACGCCGACCCGCTCCCGCAGCTGCGGCCCGTCCGTGGCCGGGTCCAGCCCCAGCACCCGGACGGTGCCGCTGTCCGCGGTCCGCAGGCCCTCGATGATCTCCACCGCCGTGGTCTTGCCGGCGCCGTTCGGGCCGAGCAGGCCGAATACCTCGCCGGCCTGCACCTCCAGGCTGATCCCGTCCAGCGCGGCCGTGTCGCCGTACCGCTTGCGCAGCTCGTGCACCTCGATGACCGCCATGACTTCACGGTGCCGTCCCGGGGCCGTCGCCGGATCGGCCGCGCGGTCAGCCTCGGCCACGCCTGCGGTGGATGACGCGGGTCAACCGAACGGCTGATGTGCCGTACTGTGCCGCGCATGCCCGAGGAGAAGCAGGACCCGGCGAACACCCAGATGTTCCGGGCCTTCGTGGAGCGCGGCGAGCAGGAGACCGACCGCCGCGGGATGAAGACCGCGTACGTCCTGATCGCGGCCGCCGTCGTGATCGTGATCGTCGCGCTCGTGGTGATCTTCGCAAGCTAAGGCGGTTGACTGGCGGCTGATCTGACGTCAGTGTGACGTCGTGACGACGCCGCCGGTACTGCCGCTGTGGCGCAACCGCGACTTCACACTGCTCTGGAGCAGCCAGGTCGTCTCGACCGTCGGCACCCGGGTGACGTCGGTGGCGTACCCGCTGCTGGTGCTGCTGCTGACCGGCTCGCCGGCCCTGGCCGGGGTGGTCGGCTTCGCCCAGACACTGCCGTTCCTGCTGCTCTACCTGCCCGGCGGGGCCTGGGTGGACCGCTGGGACCGGCGCCGGACGATGGTCGGCTGCGAGCTCGGGCGGGCCGTGGCGCTCGGCAGCGTCGCCGTGACCGCCGCGGTCGCCGGCGTGCACGCGGTCCCGGTCGCCCAGCTCGCGATGGTCGCGTTCGTCGAGGGCTGCCTGTTCGTGCTGTTCGACCTGGCCGAGGGGGCGGCGCTGCCCCGGCTGGTGGCGCCGGAGCAGGTGCCGACCGCAGTGGCCTGGAACCAGGCCCGCACGCAGGGCGCCGACCTGGTCGGCCAGCCCGCGGGCGGGGCCCTGTTCGCGCTCGCGCCGGCGCTGCCGTTCGCCGTCGACGCGATCAGCTACCTGGTCTCCGGCGGCGCGGTCGCGGCGATCCGGACCCGGCTGCAGGGTGAGCTGACCGCGACCCCGGACCGGCTGCGGACCCGGGTCGCCGAGGGGGTGCGGTTCGTCGCGCGGTCGGCGTACCTGCGCGAGACGGTTGCCATCGTCGGCTGGATGAACCTGGTGTTCAACGGGGCGTTCCTGGCCCTGATCGTGCGGGCTCGCGACGTGGGCGGCAGCCCGGGCCAGATCGGCTTCATGCTGGCCGCGTACGGGGCCGGCGGGGTCCTCGGCGCACTGGCCGCGCCCACCCTGCACCGGCGCCTGGCGGGCCGGACCCTGCTGGTCGGGATCGCCTGGATCTGGGCTGCGATCGCCGTCGCGCTGGCCGTCCCGGCGTCCCTGGTCGGGCTGGCCGCGCTGGTGCTCGTGATGAACCTGTTCGGCGCGCCCTACAACGTCGTGATCGCCGCCCGGATGTACGAGCTGGTGCCGGACGAGCTGCTGGGCCGGGTCCGCAGCGTGGTCAAGATCGTCGCCTGGGGCACGATCCCGGTCGGCACCCTCCTGGGCGGTGTGCTCGCGGAGGGCTTGAGCGCCCGGACGGCGCTGCTCGTCCTGGGGCTGGGGATGATCCCGATCGCGATCGTCAGCACGCTGTCGCCGGGGATGCGCTCGATCGGCGATCCGGTCAGCGAGCCCGACGGGCAGCCTGTCTGACCGCGAGCACGCGGATGCCGCCCGGGTGCACGGTCGTCACGCCGACCTCGCCGGCCAGCTCCGCTCGGCCCGCAGGGCCGGCAGCAGGGTGTGGGTCAGCCGGACCACCGCGCGGAAGCTGACGTCGATGATCTCCTCGTACTGGTCGAGGGTGACCTGGTCGAACCGGCCGCCCAGGGCGATGCCGGCGTTGTCGACCAGCAGCCGCAGCCGCGGGTGGTCGGCCCGGATCCGCTCGCCCAGCGCGACCACGGCGGCCCCGTCGGACAGGTCGACCACGTGGGTCTCGGCCTTGGTCTCCTCGGCCACCGCCGCGAGCCGCCCGGCGTCCCGGTCCACCAGCACCAGCCGGGCGCCGCGCCGGGCCAGCTCGGTGGCCACGGCCGCGCCGATCCCGCTCGCGGCCGCGGTCACGACCGCCGTCCCACCCGCGAACACACGTAGTCCCTCACGAGAACTCCACCCCGTCGGTGACCGGGCCACGCCGGAACAGCAGCACGTCCTTGGCGTAGTTCTGGTTGAGCCGCCAGGGCCGCCCCGGGCCCTGCTTGGGCATCTGGCCGATGCCGCGGGCGATGTAGCCGGACTGCAGGGTCAGCAGCGGCTCCCGCGGCCCGGGCGGCGGCCGGACCGGGGTGACCACGGTCCTGCCGGTGCGGTCCAGCTCGGTCAGCAACCGGCAGACGTACTCGCTGACCAGGTCGCACTTCAGCGTCCAGGACGCGTTGGTGTAGCCGATCGTGAGCGCGAGGTTCGGCACCCCGGACAGCATCATGCCCTTGTACGCGACCTTCTCGGCCAGCTCGACCGGCTCCCCGTCCACGGAGAGCGTCATCCCGCCCAGCGCCAGCAGGGACAGCCCGGTCGCGGTGACGATGATGTCCGCGTCCAGCTCCTCGCCGGAGGCGAGCCGGATGCCGGTCTCGGTGAACGTCTCGATCGTGTCGGTCGCCATCGACGCGCTGCCGTCGCTGATCGCGGCGAACAGGTCGCCGTCCGGGACGAAGCAGAGCCGCTGGTCCCAGGGGTCGTACGCGGGCCGGAAGTGGGTCTCGACCGGGTAGCCGGCCGGCAGCCGCTTGCGGACGCCGTCCTGCAGCAGCTGCCGCATCTTCCTCGGCGCCCGCTGCGCGAGCTGGTAGAGCACCATCTGCATGACCATGTTCTTGCCGCGCCCGATCCGGCTGGCCAGCCGGTCCGGCAGCCGGCGGTGCAGCTTCTCCAGGATCACGTCGTTGCGCGGCAGCGTCATGATGTAGCTCGGCGAGCGCTGCAGCATCGTCACGTGCGCGGCGTCCTTCGCCATCGCCGGGACCACGGTGACCGCGGTCGCGCCACTGCCGATGACCACCACCCGCTTGCCGGTGTGGTCGAGGTCGGCCGGCCAGTGCTGCGGGTGCACGATCGTGCCCGCGAAGCGGTCCTCGCCCGGGAACTGCGGCCGGTAGCCCTCGTCGTAGCGGTAGTAGCCGGTCGCCGCGTACAGGAACGAGCAGGTCAGCCGGACCGTGCCGGCGTCGCTCCCGGCGGTGACGGTCCAGCGGGCGTCGGCGCCGGACCACTGCGCGGCGACCACGCGGTGCCCGTACCGGATCTTGGTGTCGATGCCGCGCTCGCGCGCGGTGTCCTGCAGGTACGTCCGGATCGACCCGCCGTCGGCGAGCGTGTTCGTCCCGGTCCAGGGGCGGAACCCGTACCCGAGGGTGAGCATGTCGGAGTCCGAGCGGACGCCGGGGAAGCGGAAGAGGTCCCAGGTCCCGCCGAGCGCGTCCCGGGCCTCGAGGATCGCCCAGGACTTGTCCGGGCAGCGGTCCTGCAGGTGGGCGGCGGCGCCGATGCCGGAGATGCCGGCCCCGACGATCAGCACGTCGACATGCTCTGTGGTCACGTACTCGACGGTAGCCTCGGTGGTGTGTCTGGCGATATCACCATTGTGGAGGTCAGTCCGCGCGACGGGCTGCAGAACGAGTCGGTGATCCTCTCCACCGACGCCAAGGTCGAGCTGATCACCCAGCTCGTGGACGCCGGCGCCCGCCGGGTCGAGGCGGTCTCGTTCGCGCACCCGAGGATCGTGCCGGCGATGGCCGACGCCGAGGCGGTGATGGAACGGGTCCCGCGCCGGGCCGGCGTGTCGTACGCGGGGCTGGTGCTCAACCGGCGCGGCCTGGACCGGGCCCTGCGTACCGGGGTGGACGAGGTCAACACCGTCGTCGCGGTCACCGACACGTTCTCGGGAAAGAACCAGAACATGACCACCGCCGAGGCGATGCGGGACGCGCTGTCGGTGGTCACGGACGCCCGCGCGGCTGGTCTGTTCACCACCCTGACGCTGTCGGTCGTGTTCGGCTGCCCGTTCGAGGGGGAGGTGCCCCTGTCACGCGTGATCGATCTCGCGGCGTCCGCCGCCGAAGCCGGAGTCGACGAGATCGCGCTGGGCGACACGATCGGCGTCGGAGTGCCGTCGCAAGTCCGGGACATGACTGCGGAGGTCCGGGCCGTGGCCGGGGACGTACCGCTGCGCTACCACTTCCACAACACCCGCAACACCGGCTTCGCCAACGCGTTCGCGGCCGTGCTGGACGGGGTCACCGTGCTGGACTCCAGCGCCGGCGGGATCGGCGGCTGCCCGTTCGCGCCCAAGGCGACCGGCAACATCGCCACCGACGACCTGGTCTACCTGCTGTCCCGGATGGGGTACGGCACCGGCTTCGACCTGCCGGCGCTGCTGCCGACCGCGGCCTTCCTCTCCGATCAGCTCGGCCACCAGGTCCCCGCGCTCCTCCCGCGAGCCGGCGTCTTTCCCTAGCCTTCGTCGATCGGTCCCCCGGTCCGCCGGCAGCCCATGGACATGACCTGCTCCGACCGGAGGCCGCGCTGCGAACGAGGTGCCGGCTCCTACCTCCGCGCCTCCTGGCGCGGCCCCGCCCGGCCGTGCGGCCGGGCGGGTGAGGGGTAGCGGCGTACCGGGTACCACGGCGGGCGGTGGCGGGCTCGTTGGACTGGAAGGGCGGGTGTGACCTGGTCGTCCAGGGGCTGGACGGTAGGCGGAGTTCACGCCACGATGGCCGTTCCGGGCGACTGTCTCCGGGTTACGGTGGGATGAAGGAGGCACCCGGATGCGGATGCTGCTGATCGGCGCTCCCGGCGCGGGCAAAGGCACCCAGGCCCAGCTGATCGCCGAGCGCTTCTCCATCGCCCACATCTCCTCCGGCGACCTGCTGCGTCATCACGTGACCGAGGGCACCTCCATCGGCCGGGCCGCGAAGGAGTACCTCACCCGCGGCGACCTCGTCCCCGACGCGGTCGTGATGGACATGCTGCGCAAGCCCGTGGTCGCCGCGAGCGAGGCCGGCGGGTACGTCCTGGACGGCTTCCCGCGCACCGTCGACCAGGCCAAGGCCGCGTACGAGACGGCGCGCGGGCTGGGCGTCGCGGTCGAGGTGGCCATCTTCCTCGAGGTGCCGGCGGCCGAGCTGACCCGCCGGCTGCTCGCCCGCGGCCGTGGCCAGGACGACACCCCGGACGTGATCGAGCACCGGCTGTCGGTCTTCGAGGCGAGGACCCGCCCCATGCTCGACTACTACGCCCAACGCGAGGAACTCATCACGGTCAACGGGGCCCGGCCGGTCAACGAGGTGGCCTGGTCGATCACCGTCCAGCTGCAGCAGCTACGCCGCAAGGCCCAGAGCGCCGGCGCCTAGCGCGCGCATGGAATGCCCCCGTGGCGGGGAGGCCTGACACGTGACATTCGATCTCGATGCGGCCGGACCGCGGATCGAGCAGTTCAGCGGCCGGGGGTACCGCGGTTGCCGCCTGTCCGGTGAGATCGACTTCACCTCGTCCGGCCCGGTGCAGTCCACCCTGCTGGCCATGATCCTGCCCGGCGGGGGCGCGGTCGTCGCCGACCTCAGCCAGGTCACGTTCCTCGACTCCAGCGGCCTCGGCGTGCTCGTGCAGGCACACCGGACCGCGGTCGAGCGGGACAATCGGCTCGTCGTGGTGGCCTCGCCACCGGTCCGCAAGCTGCTCCGGTTGACCGGACTGGACACGGTGCTGGACACGTACGACGACCTGGTGGCGGCGGAGGCCGTCCTGTCCGACTGAGAGGCGAAGGCAACCGATGGAGTACGTACGGCTCGGCAACACCGGGCTGGAAGTGTCGAGGATCTGCCTGGGCTGCATGAGCTACGGCGAACCCGGCCGGGGCAACCACGACTGGTCCCTCGGGGAGGGCGACGCCCGGCCGTTCTTCAAGCGGGCGATCGAGGCCGGCATCAACTTCTTCGACACCGCGAACGTGTATTCGGCCGGCAGCAGCGAGGAGATCACCGGCCGGGCGCTGGCCGACTACGCCCAGCGCGACGACGTGGTCCTGGCGACCAAGCTGAACGGCCGGATGCGGGAGGGCGCGAACGGCGCCGGCCTGTCCCGCAAGGCCGTCCTGACCGAGATCGACCACAGCCTGCGCCGGCTGCGCACCGACTACGTCGACCTCTATCAGATCCACCGCTGGGACGACGCCACGCCCATCGAGGAGACGATGCAGGCGCTGCACGAGGTGGTGAAGTCGGGCAAGGCCCGCTACCTCGGCGCGTCCTCGATGTGGGCCTGGCAGTTCGCCAAGGCCCAGCACGTCGCCGAGCTGCACGGCTGGACCAAGTTCGTGAGCATGCAGGACCACTACAACCTGCTGCAGCGCGAGGAGGAGCGGGAGATGCTGCCGCTCTGCCTCGACCAGGGCGTCGGCGTGATCCCGTGGAGCCCGCTCGCCCGGGGCAAGCTGACCCGGGACTGGGACACCACGACCGCGCGCTCGCAGTCCGACCGCTTCGCCAGCACGCTGTACGCGGACGACGATCGCCGCATCGTCGACGCCGTGGCCAAGGTCGCCGAGTCCCGCGGGGTCTCCCGGGCCCAGGTCGCGCTGGCCTGGGTGCTGCGCCAGCCGGCGGTCGCCGCGCCGATCATCGGCGCGACCAGGCCGGAGCACCTGGAGGACGCGATCAAGGCCGTGGACGTCCGGCTCTCCGACGACGAGGCCGCGCAGCTCGAGGGTCCGTACACGACCCGCGAGCCGGCCGGCTTCCAGTAGGTGAGCGGAAGGGCGGCCGCGGCGGCGTCTGGACCGCGGCGCCCATCGCCAGGGCGCGCAGGGGAGACGCCGCCAGCGGCGCCCGCCCGCGAGCGAACGACGGCGGCCCGGATCGTCCTTGTCCGGCATGGCGAGTCGCAGGCGCAGGAGGGCCGGTTCGTCGGCGGCCACGCCGGTTGCACGGGTCTGTCCGACCTCGGCGTACGGCAGGTGACGGCGCTGCGGGACCGGCTGGCCGCGAGCGGCGAGCTGGCCGGCGCCACCACGCTCTACTCCAGCGTGATGGCCCGGGCCGTGCAGACGGCCGAGATCCTCGCGCCCGCCCTGGGCGAGCTGGAGATCGAGTCCGACTGCGCGTTCTGCGAGAGCCACCCGGGCGACGAGGCCGACGGCCTGGACTGGGCGGAGTTCGAGCGGCGCTGGCCGATGCCGCCGGAGTGGACGCCGAAGACCCGGCGCGAGCCGGGCGCCGAGACGTTCGACGAGATGCGGGAGCGGATCGCGGCCCGGCTCGACCTGCTCATCGACCGGCACCCGGGCGAGACCGTGGTGGTGGCCTGCCACGGCGGCGTGGTGCTGCACTCGATGTTCCGGTGGCTGGAGCTCGAACCGATCGGCGGCCGGACCCGGGCCTGGCTCGACCCGGTCAACTCCTCGATGACCGAGTGGCGGCTGGCCGAGCACCCCCACTGGAAGGCCGGGATCGAGCTGGTCCGCTTCAACGATCACGGGCACCTGCAGGGCGACCTGTTGCCCCTTTCGCGCCGCCCCGCCTGAGCGGATCATGCTTGCGGCTAGGCCGTTCGCTCTGTGTGACGTCCCCCGAACGGATGGTTGATAACTCCCGACCGCCGCAGGACTGCGAAACCGCTTTAGGCTCCCATGGTCGACGAAACCGGACCAGGGGACAGGCACGGTGCAGACGATCACCAATCAGCCGGGTTCAACCGCCATGAGGGTCGTACCGGGAGGCGCCCGCAGGGCGAGGGTGACCTTGGTTGTGTCGAAGTGAACGCGGGGACGGGGGTGGACGGTAGACGCTCGGCCCTCGGCGGACGGCTCCGACGGCTGCGGACCGCGGCCGGCCTGCAGCCGGTCGAGCTCGCCACCGCCGCCGGCCTCGACCCGGGCCACTACCGGCAGGTCGAGAACGGCGACCTGACCGGACTGACCTACCTGGACCTGCTGGCCCTGGCCGACGCCCTCGGCGTCCCCCCGGCCCGGGTCCTGGCCGACTGACCAGGGACCCGGCCGACCCACCCGCCGGGCCACCGTCCCGGCTCGACGGGCGGGTACGGCAACCGGCCCCGGACCCACCGATGGTCCGGGGCCGATCGGGCTCAGGCCGGAGCCGTCCAGGTCAGCCCGCACATGACCGGGCCCATGTAGTCGTTGAACACCGCCCCCGGGAAGACCGCGCCGTACGCCTGGTGGAACCGCTCGCGGCTCAGCGGGGTGTCCGAGCGGGTCAGCTCCAGCCAGCGCGGGTGCAGCAGCAGCCGCAGCACGTCGGCAGCCGCGTCGGCGTCACCGGTCAGCTGGTGCACGAGCCGGGCGTCGGTCCAGGCCCGTTCCTGGTGGAACTCCTCGGTCGGCCAGCCGCCGGGGTCGACGATGTCCGCGATGACCACCGTCCCGCCCGGGGCGACCAGCGACCGCACGTGCGGCAGCACGACCGCGGGCGGGCCCACGTGGTGCAGCGTGTGGACCGAGAGCACCACGTCGAACGGGCCCTCGGTGGCCGACACGTCCAGCACCCCGCGGTGCTGGTAGCTCACGTTCGGCCGGTCGCGCTCGGCCCGGGCGACGTCGAGCATGCGCTCGGAGACGTCGACGCCGAGGACCTTCTCGACCCGGTCGGCGAGCAGCACGCTGTGCCGCCCGGCCCCGCAGCCGAGGTCCACGCCGGCGCCGGACATCGCCGGCAGCGCGTCCAGGATCCAGTTGTCGAAGTCCGTGCTGATGCCGTCCCAGATCCTGGTGAATCGGTCGAACAGACCCGGGAAGGTGTCGAAGTACGGGACGGTCTGCGTCACTGCTGGTCAGCTCCCCATTCGGATAGAGGGATCGATGTACGCGTTCGTCGCGATCGAGTCCGCAGTCAGGTCACCGGGTACGGATTGGTGCTGTGCGGCATAGATCGGACGAAGTATGTCGATCATGCGACTGTTCCGGCTGGCGTCAAAAGCACCGAACCCACCCGATTTGGGATCGGAGACCAGCCCGTCCTGCTTCATGGTCTGCACGCCGTACTCCGCCTGCGGCTGCGGGTACGGGAAGCTCGCCTTGTACTGCGTGTTGAGCTGCACGATCCGGGCCAGCGTCCGGGCCGGCTTCGAGACGAAGTCGATCATGGCCTGCTGCATCATCGGGACGAGCTTGCGCAGGCAGGGCGCGAGCTTCTGCTGCTGGTCGGCGTGGATCGTCCACACGTTGCGGTAGTCCGGGTAGCCGGTGTCGGCGACGTACGCGTAGTCGACGTCGCGGCCCAGGCTGCGGTAGATGAACGGTTCGTTCGTGGCGAAGCCGCCCACCACGGAGTCCGGCTTGGCCATGAACAGCGCGGGCGAGCCGTCGTAGGAGTAGTTGACCTGGCTCGCCCGCAGGATGCCGGAGCCGAGCAGGTAGTCGGCGTTGGCGCTGTGGAACGTGTACACGGTCGTGTTGGTCTGGCCCACGTCCTGGATGGTGTTCCAGTCCGGATGCAGCTTCCGGTCCCAGATGAACACCACCGGGTCGACGTAGAACGGCGCGATCACGCCGACCGTCGGGATGCCCTGGGCCCAGCCGAGCACCTGCTCCTCGGTCGCCTGCTGGCCGAAGGTGATGCTCGGGTCGGCCTTCATCAGGTCCGCCACCGGCTGCTGGCCCCGGGCCGGGCCGCCCGGCCGGATCTCCAGCTGGACGCCGGTGTCCACGCCACCGCTGACCAGCGGGCCACGGACGATCTTCTTGTTGGTGTCGACCGTGGCCTTGTCGCCGAGCAGCTCGTAGATGCCGCCGTGGGTGGACTCCGGCCACCACGACGTCTGCACCACGACCGGATTCGGGCAGACGCCGGCGAGTTTGCGGGGGTCTCCCGTCACCGCCTGGGGCGCGTCCTTGCCCCGCGTCGTGGTGGTGCCGGCGGCGCACGCCGTGAGGGCCAGGCCCGCCACGACCACCGCCGCCAGCAGCCGAACCCGTCGCAGTCGGTGACCACGTCCGGACGGGTCGGAAACGGACCAGATCTCGATAGGCCGAACGCCGGAAAGCATGGGCAGTATTAGTACCACTGCGCGCGCGATAGCGCGTCGTCCGTTCAGGTATACGCACAGTAGGGTGCACCCGTCATGGAGCGGTCCCGGCAGCGTGCGGACGCCGACGCGCGGCTGCGCGACTTCGGCCGGTGGTTGCGTCTCCTGAGACAGTCCCGGCAGCTCAGCCAGGAACAACTGGGTGATCGGGCCGGCATCGACCGGGCCGTCATCGGCCGCATCGAGCGCGGCGAGGTCAACGTCGGAATTGCCTACCTCTGGCAGCTCGCCGACGCCCTGGAGGTACGGGTCCAGGACCTCCTACCGGCCGAGGACCACCCCTTGCTGCGCCCCGAGCGCTAGCCGAGCAGCGGGATCTGGTGCGCCGCCCACGGGCTGATCAACCACGGAGCGTGTCGGGCCGCGACGACCAGATCGGCCCAGTCGACCCACTTCCACTCGGCCACCTCGGCCGGGTCCGGGGTCGGGTCGCCGTCCACGACGACCCGGAAGACCGGGCAGAACTCGTTCTCCATCGTCCCGTCGGCCATCGTGGCCGTGTACGCGAAGTCCGGCAGCGACAGCTCCACGTCCCGTGGGGTCAGCCCGAGCTCCTGGCCGACCCGGCGAACCATCGCGTCGGCCAGGTCCTCGCCCGGCGCCGGGTGCCCGCAGCAGGTGTTCGTCCATACCCCGGGCCAGGTCTTCTTGGCCAGCGCCCGCCGGGTGACCAGCAGCTTCGTCCCGGACGGATCGAACGCGTACGACGAGAAGGCCAGGTGCAGCGGGGTGTGTGTCGTGTGCACCTCGGCCTTCGGCGCGGTGCCGATCGGCCGCCGCTGCTCGTCCAGCAGCACGACCAGCTCCTGGTCGGTCACGGTGGCCGTCATCGCGCTCCTTCGCCGGGGGACGCCCTGCACGGTACCGACTGCGCCCTCAGCCGGAGCCGTGACGGCCCGCGCCGGCGGCGAAGCGCGCGGCGCCGGCGGCTGCCTCCGCGCTCGCCAGCGTGCGCAGCCCGTGCCGGAACTCGACCGCCAGCGCGTCCTCCAGCGGCAGCCCGGCGGTGTCGTACACCGAGGCCCGGTCGTTGCGCAGGCAGGTCGGCGGCAGCGCGGCCAGCTCGGCCGCGAGCCCCTCGGCCGCCGCCCGGGCGGTGCCGGCCGGGACGACCCGATCGGCCAGCCCCCACGACAGCGCCTGCGCCGCGTCCACCGCCCGGCCGGTGAGGATCATGTCCAGGGCCCGGCCCTGCCCGACCAGCCGCGGCAGCCGTACGGTCCCGCCGTCGATCAGCGGGACGCCCCAGCGCCGGCAGAAGACGCCGAACGTGGCGTCCTGCTCGACCACCCGCAGGTCGCACCAGAGCGCGAGCTCCAGCCCGCCGGCCACCGCGTACCCGCTGACCGCGGCGATCACCGGGATCCGAGTCCGCATCCGGGTCGGGCCCATCGGGCCGGGACCGTCGGGCTCGAGCCGGTTGGCCGTCCCGGTCGCCAGCGCGGCCAGGTCGGCTCCGGCGCAGAACGTGCCGCCCGCCCCCCAGAGCACCGCCGCCGCGACCGACTCGTCGGCGTCGAGCTGCTCGAACGCGGCGACCAGCGCGTCGGCGGTGGCGCGGTCGACCGCGTTGCGGACCTCGGGCCGGTCCAGCACGACGGTCCGGACCGGACCCGCGCCTTCCACCCGGACGGCCATCAGCTCGCCGCCGCGACCGGCTCGTCCAGGGCGGACAGCATGTCCGGCAGCGGCCCGTCCGGGAGCACCCCGAGCCGGCGGGTCGAGCGGGTCAGCGCGACGTAGAGGTCGTTGGTCCCGCGCGGCGACTCGGCCAGGATCCCGGCCGGGTCGACCACCAGCACCGAGTCGAACTCCAGCCCCTTCACCTGCCGCACGGTGAGCACGACGACCGGCTCGGTCAGGTCCGGGTCCTCGGCCACCTGCAGCGACTCCCGGACCTCGGCCGCCTTCGCCGCCGGCACGATCACCGCGACCCGGCCCTCGCCGACGACCTCCCGCTCGGCCTTCACGTGGTCGGGCAGGGTGCCCGGCTCGTACGGGGCCGTCCACGGGTACTCGCCGGTCTCCCGGACCGAGCGCGGCGGCGTCACCGGCGGGTCCAGCGCCGCCAGCACGCCGGCCGCGACCACCATCAGCTCGGCCGGGTTGCGGTAGTTCACCGTCAGCTCCTCCAGCCGGAACCGCCTCCCCACGTACGGCTCCAGGACCTGCTGCCAGGAGCTGGCCCCGGCCAGGTCGCTGGTCTGGGCGACGTCACCGACCAGCGTCATCGACCGGCTCGGGCAGCGCCGCATGAGCAGCCGCCAGGCCATCGCGGACAGCTCCTGGGCCTCGTCGACCACCACGTGCCCGTACGTCCAGAGCCGGTCGTCGGAGGCCCGCTCGGCCAGCTCCCGGTCGTCGAGCTCCTCGTGCCGCTCGGCCAGCCGGGCCGCGTCGATGAGGTCGCCCGCGGACAGGCGGTCGGCGTTCTCCAGGTCGCCGAGGTCGTCGGCCTCCTGCGTCTCGGAACCGGCCAGGATGTCCAGCACGTCCTGGGCCTGCTCGATCTCCTGCCGCCGCCGGGCCGACTCCAGCGCCCGGGTGGCCCGGTCGTCGATGCCGAGCAGCTCGGCCGCCTCGTCCAGCAGCGGCACGTCGGCCGCGGTCCAGCCGCTGTCCGGGTCCCGCCGGATCAGCTCGGCGTCCACTTCGGACAGTCCGGCCGCGACGAGGCGGTCGGCGGACAGCAGCAGCTCGGCCAGGAACCGCTGCGGGGTCAGGCTCGGCCAGAGCTCGTCCAGCGCGTCCAGGACCGCGTCGTTGTCGCCCATCTGGTCGACCAGCAGGTCCAGGTCGAGCTCGCCGGCGATCCCGGCCAGCGAGCGGCCGGCCCCGGAACGCTCGCCGAGATCGGCCGCGTACTCGGCCGCGACGGTGGCGACGAACTGCTCCACGAACACCGGCCGGGCCTCGTTGTGCGGGCGGCGGGTACGCCGGGCCGCGGTCCGGGCCCGCCGGATCGCCGCCGCCGGGATGCGGATCTTCTCCCCGTCGATGTGCAGCACCAGCGCGCCGTCGGGCACGTGCTGGCGGTCCTGCACAGCGTTCGTGAGCACGTCGGCCATCTCCGCGCGCCCCTTGACCTCCGCGACGTCCTCGGCCTCCGGCCGGTCGGCGGTGATCCCCGGGAACAGCCCGGACACCGGGGCCAGCACGACCGCGGTCTCCCCCAGCGCCGGCAGCACCTCGCCGATGTAACGCAGGAAGGTCGAGTTCGGCCCGACCACGAGCACGCCGCGCTTCTCCAGCTGCTCCCGGTACGTGTAGAGCAGGTACGCGGCCCGGTGCAGCGCCACCGCCGTCTTCCCGGTTCCGGCGCCGCCCTGCACGACCAGCACGCCGCCGTGCGGGGCCCGGATCACGTGGTCCTGCTCGGCCTGGATCGTCTCCACGATGTCGGACATCCGGCCGGTCCGGACCGCCCCGAGCGCGGCGAGCAGCGCGGCCTCGCCGGCCGGTCCGGTGTCGGTCGCGGCGGCCGGGTCGGTGAGGTCGAGCACCTCGTCGTCGACCCGGGTCACCTCCCGCAGCCGGGTCCGGATGTGCCGGCGGCGCCGGACCCCCTCGGGCCGGACCGCGGTCGCCACGTAGAACGGCCGGGCCGCCGGCGCCCGCCAGTCCAGCAGCAGGGGCTCGTAGTCACCGTCGTCGTCGACGATCCCCAGCCGCCCGATGTAGCGGGCCTCGCCGTCCTCCAGGTCGAGCCGGCCGAAGACCAGACCGTTCTCCGCCGCATCCAGCTGGCTGACCCGCCGGGCCCAGCTCGCGGCGCTGCTGTCCCGTTCGGACATGCCCTGGTCCGGGGTCGCCACCCCGCCGATCAACGTCTCTCGCAGCCAGCCGGAGGCGCGCTCCCGCAGCCGGTCCAGCCGGCCGTAGAGCATCGACACGTACGCCTGCTCGGTTCCGACGTCCGAGATTGACAATCCCGTCTCCCATTCCGTAAAATGAGGCCAGCGCCTTTAACAGGCGCCTTTTTCATTTCCGCACACGAATTGCCCACGATATCAGAGATATCTGTCGGCGAACTCGTTCGCGAAGACGCCGCCGGGGTCCAGCCGGTCCGCGAGCGTACGCAGCTCCGGGACCCGTTCCGGCGTCATCGTGAAGACCTTGCCCCAGTGCGGCCGCGGGTCGAACGGCGCGATCGCGGCCTCCACCTCGGCCACCGCGGCCTCGACCGCGGGCTGGTCCCGGACCCAGGTGAAGTGCAGCGCCACGCTGTCCCGGCCGCGGGCCATGCTCGCCCAGAGGTCGTCCCCACGCACCGTTCTGATCTCTGCCACCAGCAGGAGCGGTGCCAACCGCTCGCGGAGCGCCTGCACCGCCCGGACCGCGGCGGCGCCGTACTCGCGCGGCACGAGGAACTCGGACTGGATCTCGTCGCCCTTGCTCGGCGTCGACTCCAGCCGGAAGTGCGGCAGCCGGGTGTGCCAGGGCGCGGGCAGCCCGTCCTGCAGGGTGGTGTGGTCGCCGGGCTCGCCCGGCACCGGGTGCCGCTGTCCCTGCGCCCGGGTCGCGCCGAGCCAGGTCTCCGGCGGCGTCCAGGGCGCGCCCGGGTCGACCCGCCGCTTGAGCCAGGCCATCTCGAACTCCGGCCCGCGGAAGCGGGTGAACAGGCTGACGCTGTAGGCGGCACCGAAGACGCCGTCCAGGTCGTCGATCGCGTCCAGCGGAAGGTTCTCGTACACGACCTGCTGGATGTCGTACGCCGGCACGGTCCGCAGCGTCAGGGCGGTCACCACCCCGAGCCGGCCGAGCGCGACCGCGGCCCCGGGCTCGTCGACCGTGACCAGGTCGCCGGCCGCGGTCACCAGCTCGAACGAGGTGACCGCCGCGGCCAGGCAGGGGTTGCCGTCGCCGGAGCCGTGGGTGCCGGTGGCGCAGGCGCCCGCGACCGAGATGTGCGGCAGCGAGCCGAGGTTGTGCAGGGCCCGCCCGGCCGTGTTCAGCGGGCCGACCACGTCCCCGAACCGCAGGCCGGCCGACACCGTCACGGTGTCCTGGTCGATCTCCAGCCGCGGCGGCAGGTCGGTCAGGCTGACCAGGTCACCGGTGGTGTCGGCGACCTGGCTGAACGAGTGCATCGTGCCCAGCGCCTTGATCCGGTCGGAGCCGGCGACCAGGCCGCGCAGCTCGTCGATCGACCGGGGCCGCAGCACCCGGCGGGCCCCGTACGTGAGGTTGCCGCCCCAGTTGGTCGCGGCTCGCAGTCCGGTCATGGGTCCTTGATACTCGCCCTCACCTCGGCGGCCATCCGGACCACTACGGTCCCGGTCATGCCCGTTCCTGTCCACGGCGACCACGGTGCCGGGTCCCGCCCGACCGGACAGGTGGACCCGTCCCGGACCTGACCGGGGTGACCGAGCTGCGGATGCACGGCGTCGGCGGGACCACGCCCGGCGCGCTGCTCGGCGACCTCGCCCCGCAGCAGGTCGCGGGCGACGCGGTGGCCGGCTTCTACCGGACCGACGACGTCGCCGGCCGGCACGTCGAGGCGTACTCGGTGAGGACCTGGAACATCAGCTCGGCGCCACGGCGGTCGAGTTCCCTGTAGCCGAGCTCGTCGATGCAGAGCAGGTCGACCCGGCCGCAGCGGACGATCGTCTTGGCCAGCACCTTCTCATCCGCGGCCTCGACGAGCTCGTTGACCAGCTTCGCAGCGAGGGTGTACCGCACCCGGTGCCCGTCCATCGCCGCAGGCGGCGCCGAGGCCGATGAGCAGGTGGGATTTGCCGGTGCCGGAGTCTCCGATCAGACACAGCGGTTGCCCGCCCGGACCCACGCGCAGGTCGCGAGGGTGTTCACCGTCGCTGGGTTGACCGCGGGGTTGGCGTCGAAGTCGAAGTCCTGCAGCCACTTCTGCCGGGGGAACCCTGCGGCCTTGATCCGCCGTTCCGAGCGGCGTCGGTCCCGGTCGTCGCACTCGGGCATCAGCAGTCCGGCGAGGAACCCGCGGTAGGTCAGCTGCTCGCGTTCGGCGGCGTCGGCGACCTCGATGAACCGGGCCCGCATGGTGGGCAGCCGCAGCGGCGGCAAGCCTAGTCGACGGCGGCGTCAGCGGCCTGCTCGGTCATTCCACGGCGCTGTCCTACTCGGGTCATGACACTCTTCAACCCCGAATCGCCGCTACTCGTCGCACTTCGGCATGTCGCACTGCCAGTTTAACTGTACTGAGTTCCATCCGGTGTACAGAAGCCGCGTTGTGGCGATGTAGCGTGCGTCGATGGTGAGCTTTCGTCCGTACCGGGCCGGGGACGAGCACGGAGTGGCCGCGTTGCTGGAGGACTCGGCCCCGCCTATCTACCGATCAAGATTTCACGCGCTGCACGGTCCTGGCCGGGACGAGCCCTCGCGTTGGCGCACCGAGGTCGCCGTCGGCCCGGATGGAGACATCCGCGGGGCTGTGACCGCGGCTCACCACTCTGTCCACAGAGGACAGTACGTCCTAGCCGTCACTGTTGTGCCCGCCCATCGCCGTCGGGGCCTCGGTCGCACGCTGGTCGCCGAAGGACTGCGGATGCGGATCGCACCGCTGCCGATGGCCGTGTCGTTCCTCGAGCGGGACGCGGCGGCCGCGGGGCTGGTCCGATCGGTCGGCGGACAGGTCGTCCAGACCGCACCAAATTTCGTGCTCGACCCGGTGGCGATGCTGGACTGGGCCACGGCGCAGCCGGTGCCGCCGGGCGCCGTTGTCGGCGACCTGACCGGCGCGCCGGCCACGGAGCTGGCCGAGGCCTGCCGGGACCGCTATCTGTGGCAGCACGAGGGCTGGTGTCCCCCGCCGGTATCCGTCCCCGCGGTGACCGCACACGCCGAGGCGACCGTAGCCCGCACCCGGCGAGAGTTGTCCTCAGGAGCATGGATCCGCGGCCGGCTGGCCGCGGTGGCCAGCGTCATCGAAGAGCCGGACGGCGACCTGCTGCTCGTCAGCGAGACAAGCCGTCCGGACGAGCCGGAAGGCATCGCCCTGGTTGCCGCCGTCGTCGCCGCAGCCCTCGGCCGACTTGCCGCCGCCGACGTCCGGGAGATCGCTCTCGACGGGCACGTCACTGACCGCCACCTCGATCCGGTGACCCACACCTTCCCGCCCGGGCTCCGCACCGACCCCCTCCAGGTCGCCCACCTCTCTTAGCTCACGGAATTTCGCGCCGCCTCCGTCCCGGCCTCCACTTCTTCCCCCTCGAACAGGACGCTTCACCAGCAACCTTGCGAGCCCGCGATCGCTCAGGTCGGTCCGTCAGCCGGTGTTGCAGGAGCCCGACCAGTTGACCGCATCGTGCCAGACTGCCCGGATGGGCCGGCTGTGGAGAAGGCGCGACTTTGCGTTGTTCTGGGCCGGCCAGAGCATCGGCGATCTCGGGACTGCGGTCAGCACGGTGGTGTTGCCGCTAATCGCGGTGACCACCTTGGACGCCAGTGCCTTCGCGGTAGGGGCACTCGGGGCCGCGGCGTGGTTGCCGTGGTTGCTGATCGGGTTGCCCGCCGGCGCCTGGGTGGACCGGTTACCGTACCGGCCGGTGATGGTCAGCTGCGACCTCGCCAGGTTGGTGTTGGTCGGCAGCGTCCCGGTCGCCGCTGCGGCCGGCGGCCTCGGCCTGACCCAGTTGTACGTCGTCGCCTTCGGCTCCGGCGTCGCTACCGTCTTCTTCCAGGTTGCGTACCAGGCGTACCTGCCGACGCTGGTCGGCCGCGATGACCTGGTCGAGGGCAACGCGAAGCTGCAGGGTTCCCAGTCGGTCGCGGCCGTGAGCGGTCCGGGACTCGGGGGCCTGCTCAGCCAGATCATGCGCGCGCCGTACGCGCTGGCCGTCGACGCCGCCAGCTACCTGGTCTCCGCGGTCACCCTGCTGGCGATCCGGACCCGTGAGGCGCCGCGAGAATCGGCCGAACGGGAGCCGCTGCGCCAGGAGGTCGCCGAGGGCGCCCGCCATGTCCTGGCCGACCCGCTGCTGCGGGTCCTCACCATCGCGCCGGCCGCCGGCAACCCGTTCTTCGCCGGCGTCATGACGCTGTCCGTCCTCTTCCTCGTCCGCACCGTCGGAGTGCAGCCGGGGATTGTCGGTCTGCTGCTGGCCGCCGGCAGTCTCGGCGGCATCGCCGGGGCAATGCTGGCCCGCCGCATCGCAGCCGCCCTCGGGACCGCTCGCACGGTGTGGCTGTCGATCGCGCTGACCGCCCCGGCGGCCCTGCTCATCCCGCTGACCGAGGACGGCGCCCGGCTGGCCTGCTTCGTCACCGGCATCTTCGTGCTGGAAGTGGGCGTGCTGGTCTACAACGTCACCGTCGTCGCCTGGCGACAGGCGTACGTACCACCCGAGCTGATCGGGCGGGTCGTCGCGACCATGCGTTTCCTCCTCTACGGCACGATCCCGATCGGCGGCCTGCTCGGCGGCGCCCTCGCCGGCTGGATCGGCGTACGAGAGGCGATGTGGGTGTTGGTATTCGGCAACCTGGTGATGCCAGTGCTCCTGATCGCCTCTCCCCTGCGCCGGCTGCGCGACATGCCGGAGACACCAGCTCCCGCAACTGTCGCGAAATAGCTGTCGGGTCTAGGACGCCGTCGCTGACTGAGCTCGACCGATCCGGGTTCCCGGCGCTTTGAGTGCGAGAACACCGGACACCGATCCGGTCCCCTGTCACTTGCTCGAACTCGTCACCCTTGAATAGGACGCCCTACCAGTAAACTGGCGCCGGAAGGATGGGCTCGCGCAAGGGCAGGGCAAGGTCCAGGACGCGGTGCAGACGCGTCTCGTGAGAGGCCCACAGGGGCGGCACCAGCAGGGTCGTGATGCCCGGCGCCACCACGAGGGTCCCTCGCCAGTCGAACAACACGCCCCCGAAACCCCACCAGCACACGGTATCTCCACGCCGTCACACCAGCCCCGCGCGCAAGACGAATAGCGTGCCCCCGTATGGATGCCGAGTCACCCGCCGCGTCCGGGTCGACGCGATGGACCATCCACGGCGAGCGAACCCTCGACGACACCCGCCGGGCGACCTGGAGCGTCGCCGACGTCGAACTCCCCGACGGCGTTCGCTTCGAGCAGTACGTCTTGCGCACACCGCGCCCGGTGATTGTCGCCGTCGTACGGGATCGCAGCGTCCTGATGCTGCGGCAGCACGGTTCGTGATCGACCGCTGGATGTGGGAGCTCCCCGGCGGCTACGTGGACGACGGCGAGGAACCGGCCGCAGCGGCGGCCCGCGAGGTCGAGGATAGGTACGCCGGCGGCGGTGTCCCACGGCTTGTTGGCGAGGATGACGCTGGCGTCGGTCCGGCCGCGAGCCATCCAGACCAGATCGGTCGCCGCGGACCCGAACATGCGTACCCGTTGGACATTCGCCGCGAGCAACTCCGTGATCGCGAACCGCAGCGCGTTCTTCTGCTCCGCCTCTTCCTCTGCGGGCTCGCGAATATTGCGCTAGTTGAGGGTGTTGAGGTGCTCGTCCAGTTCCTGGACGGCCGGGTGGGATTCCCATCTGGTGAGCTTGGTGTGGCGGAGTTCGCGAACTTGGTCCAAAGATCGGACCGTCTCGGTCTCCAGACCCACCCGGAACGCGTCGGCCGCGTATCGGCACGCTCCCTCGACATCGCCGTTGTCGGCATGGATCGAGGCGAGCGCGGTCAGGAAACGGGCCCGGATCTTGGCCCGCGGATCGATCTCGATCAGCGCCGTCTGCAGATAGCGACCAGCCACGTCGAGCCGGGTGTTCTGCAGTTCCAGCCGGATGATTCCCTGCTCCCCGGCCAGTCGGCCGCGGTCGAAGAACATCACCCGCGGCCGCCCCCCGGCCGGGTCTTCGTCATCCCGGAAGACGTCCTCCGCCCTGGCCAGCGCATGGAGCGCGTTGTCCCGTTCCCCGACCGTGGCGTAGGCAGACGCTTCCAGCGTCGCGATCCACGCCGCCGTCGAGGGGCTGGCGTTTGCGGCGAGAACGCCTCGGGCGCCGTTTCCCAGAGCGTTGATGACCGAGCGCGGGCTCTTCTCCCGGAACGTCGGAACGGTCGTGGCGCTACCCATGGCGTACGCACTGAGCGCAGCGTCGCCCGCATCGGCCGCCGCACGTAGCGCCGAATCGAAGTAGAACAACGACCGGTCGTTCTTTCCCCGATCCAGCGCCACCCATCCGGCGAGCACGGCTGTCTCCCCCGTCAGGCTCAGCACGTCGCGTCGGTACTTGCCCGGCGACCCGCGCAGGAGAGCCGTCAGGGCTTCCAACTGACCGAGCACCAGACCCTGCAGCGCAGCCGGCGTAATGTGCCCGTAGAGCCGCTCCAGCGTCTCCGTACCTTCGACGAGCGCGGCGAGCAACGGCGCGTCCGTCCGGTAGGGCAGGTCCCTGCTGGAGAAATCCTCCCCGGTGAGGGTGAGCGCACCCAGGCCCTGGAGGAACGCCTGGCGCTGCATCTCCTCAGCCGGCATCGCGGTGCCGACATCAGCGATGTCCTCGCCGAGCAGTTCCCGGCGGGATACTCCGAGCACAGCGGCCAGTTCTTCGATGAGCCGGATATCCGACAGCGCGCGGGCTCCCTGTTCCACTTTCTGTACCCACGAGACCGACCGGTGCAGCCGCCGCGCCAATTCGACCTGGGAGAGTCCGGCCTGTCTCCGAAGGCTCGCCACTCGGCGTCCCGTGTCACTCGACGCGGCAGACATGTCGTCAGGGTACGCCCGGACCGGTCGCACAGACTGTGCGAGCGCTCTCCCAACTGGTCTTACTAGCGTCCCATTCATGCGGCACAGTACGGAATCCAAGCGGTCACAACGCCAGGAAGGAACACAGCCGGTGCGACCCGAATCCTCTTGTTGTCGCTATCAGACGCGCGACTACCGGGGGACCGGCGCAGATCCGCGCCCACTGGTTCCGTCCGCCTGAATAGCCGCAGGTCAATTCACCTGATGAGGGAGTGGTCCATGACAACGAACAGGGTCCCATCTCATGTGCTGCCGCTCAGCGCCGACGCATCCGCAGCCCGAGTCCGCGCGGATCTGGCAACAGACGTCGCGCCTCGGGTGGTGGGGCGGGTTCGGGATGAGAGGGAATTTCGGGAGGTGGTGGGGCGGCGGGTTCGGTTGCAGCGGCAGTGGTTGCGGATGGGGCAGCAGCAGGTCGCCGATGCGGCGCGGGTGAGCCGGAACTTCGTGAGCGCGATCGAGCGC